>NZ_JBGTZA010000004.1:0-75253 GCF_041807805.1 Streptococcus sp. E29BA | reverse complement strand
ACATAAAACGAGAGAAGACAAGAACTGTCCTCTCTCGGTGTTAAGTGGGTCAACCCACTACAGTTGACAAAGAGCCCTTTGTTTCATATGTGCCTTTTCCATTGTTCAAAAAGCTCTACAGTCTCTGTGGTGGTCTTATCCACTAGAGACTGTAGAGCTGAAATTTGTCTACACTTCTTTTGTCAACATAAGAGGTTTTTAGTCCTTATCTTCCTTAACATACTGGTATAAACTAATGAGCAAGGAAATGAAACTCCATAGAAGAATTAACAAAATAAATAACTTCGTCGGCTGTCTTATGGATGGAAATTGTGTTAAAACTAGAAAAAGTGATTGAATGAAAATTAAACTTTGAAGAAAAATGAAAAGCAATCCAAACTTCATAAAATTATTTTACCCCCTATCCATGTTAATCATAACATCCATTTTATTATAAACATTTGGGTCATGTGTAGCGATAATGATCAGACGATTAGTTGTCTTCAGACCGAGTATGAGTTTAATAATTTCCTGAGCGTTTTTTGCATCTAGCGAAGCTGTCGGTTCATCAGCTAATAGAATTGGGGAATCTTTTAAGATGGTTTTAGCAATCGCTACTCTCTGAGCCTCTCCACCAGATAATGAAAAAATTTTTCTACTTAAATCTAAAGATAGATTTACCTCTTGTAGCGCACGGAGCATTTGCTGCTTTTTCTCTGCTTCATCCAATTTTTTACCAATAAAGGCTAAGTCTAAATTTTCTTTAATTGTTCTATTATCCATTAACCCATAATTTTGAAAAAGGTAGCTAACATAATCCTTAAAATAAACTTTTTCTTTAATATTCTTTAACGGAGTGCCATCCACAAAAACCTCTCCTTCATCAACCGATTCTAGCTTACCAATAATATTGAGCAAAGTTGTTTTTCCAGTTCCAGACTCACCTACTATACCATATGTTTTCCCTCTCTCGAAATAATAATCTGATTTTGAAAATAAGATTTTTTCCTCAAAAGACTTACTTACTTGACGAAGTTCAATCATACTGGCCTCCTTTTAAATAACGGACGTAAATTCCTTTTTCTTTTTGCATAACCACAAAAAATACAATGAGTGAACATAACAGATAAGCAATAGGTACCATGACAATAGTAATAGAGAATCCTATAAAGAATGCAATGAGTGACAGACACAAATGGATGATTAGCATTAACATCAGAGGTAAGCGATGTAAAGCCAGTAAAGAATAGCCAGCCAACCGTTTGATCAAAAATTCTCTACGCCCTTGATAAAAATAGATTGTTACTAACAATTTTATTAATAGTAGTGAGCTAATACCACCAACAAGCATAACTGTAAACAAACTATTACGTTTTATTTCTAACTGTTGTATTTTTTGTAAGATGGCATATTTCCCATTTGTTAAAGCTCCTAATGCCGATGTCATCTGATGTTTTTTGATTAATTCTAAAACCTTTTCAGGCGAAGCGACTAAAATATTTGAGGGTATAAAATTTTCAACTGAAATTTTTTCAATAACTATAATGGGATACTTAACAAAAACTTCATTCGACCAAAGTTGCCCAACGCTTGAAAACACAGGAAAGACAAAGACTTTTTCTCCCCCGTTATAGCTAGCAAAACTGAGGACTGAATCTGGATAAGGGTTTTCATAGGGGATATTATCAGGTAAGAAACCTCGCTCTAAAAAGGTCCGCCATGCCTTAGACAAATTATCAAATTGATTCACCTCTTGAGGTAATAAAACAAGTCGATCATGCTCTTTCAAGTTAGCGATCCTTGCTTTTGTCTCCTTATCTAAATTCAGGGAGACTTCTTCTATAAACTGTTCATTGACATAAATAACATTCGATACGTTCTCTGGTGTTGGGGAAAAGCTCCCTTTATTTGGGGTATCAATCATAGCCATATGATCTAAGGTTGTTTCCACCGATAATGTCGGAACTTCACTTAGCAAATCACTAATAAAGGCTTCCCATTGTTGGCTGTTTACCATGCCCCCGTCATCTAAAGAAGTCAGTTGATAAAAATCTGATTTATTCGACCATTCTTGGTAACCAGCAGAAAGTGTGTTTAAGTCATTCTGAATTCCTGTCGCACCATAAACACTAGACATCACCGATACTAGGCTTAGTAGCTGTATGACCAAGACTAATATAGCCATCAATCGAACGGGAACTTTTCCCTTGATGGCATGAATAATTGGTTGTTGTTGAAGGATATGATAAAACAAGTGAGACAGAAAAAAATTAATCCCTAACAATAAAATCGTCCATACTATCAAAGGAGAAAAAACAATAAAGAAAGCTATCAGGGTTAACATGCCTGTAGCGGATAAGAAACTAATAACCCCCAAAATATGGAGAAGAAACAATAAAATAATAAATAGGCTTGAGGTAGTGACCTCTTGTAAAGCAATATCATATTTTCCTTGACCAGATAGCCGTTTAACACCAATATTTTTTAGTTCTGATATATAGTCCGATAATATTAGCGTTGCATAGACCACCAAAACAACTAAGGCAATCATTATACTCTGTGGTATTGTCAACATTAACCTTAGCAAAGCAAAATGCTGGTTTGTTGGAAAAACCACCACTTGATTGCCAAGTTCATTTAAGCGCTGGCTAAGTTGGTAGGCTGTTAAATTTCCGTCGACAATAACATATAAAGTATTATGGGGACTATCACGAATGAATTGGGCATCGCTTTGTATCGGGAAAATATCAGGTAACCGTTCGCCTCCAATCGGCACATAAGTATTTTCCAATAAACCTGTGTCATTATTTTTCGGAGAAACAATTCTCCTTGCCAGAATTAGACCTTCTTCTTTACTAATTTTTTCTAACTGTTCTGGAAGATCAATCGTAGATTTTTCCACAAAAATAATCTCTGAGTACCCGTAAGAAATCTCATTTCCATAATGTTGAATAAAAACAAGACCTAGAACAGTTAACACTAAAAACGTGACGAGTAAAAGCAGTCTGTTCAATCGTTTATACATAGGTCACCTCAACTATAGGACTAAAATGGCTAAAAGAGAGGGCAAATGACCTCTCTTCCTCCGTTACCAAATAGCATTGCCATTAGAATCATAGTGATTAACCGGATGGTAATAAAATGAAGCAGGGTCCCAAACATTTCCTATAGAGGAGTACGCCCAAACACCTGAACCTGCATTAGCCCAGTTTTTTGCTCCATTATTACGATTGACCACTTTGGCACCGTGCTTATTGTGTGAGTGATAATAATTTGAATAGGTATAAAAAGTCCCGTAACCATAGTTCCATGTGCCACCGTCGACTTCAACTGCACTAGCAATCAAGCCACTAGAAATAACAATAGCACCAGCTAAGATACATGTATATAAGGCATTTTTAATCTTTTTCATAATATAATTCCTTTCTAAAATAAAGATATGGGATTTTGGCGTAGTTATTTTTCCTAAAACGCCTCCTCTCTAACACTAAACCTAATTTGGATTCGCTTTCATGGTATCATGTTTTTTTAAAAATGTCAAATAAATCTACTCATTTTTTCGTTTTCATGTACAAATCTATACCATAAGATATGCGTTAAGATATGCGTTCTTGTGTCATGATGGATTGGCTTAAGATAAAATTATGGGGGTAAAAGGCTAGGACTTTTGCTGGTTTTATGATACAATAAAAGTAACCAGACAGCCGAAAGGCTTTTTTCTAAACAATCAATTAACAAAGGAGATGTGACATGTCACTATTAGATAGTTTTGATAAGGGTTGGTTTGTGCTACAAACCTACTCAGGATATGAAAATAAGGTTAAAGAGAACCTCTTACAACGAGCGCAAACCTATAATATGCTTGAGAATATTTTGCGCGTGGAGATTCCGACACAGACGGTCAACGTTGAAAAAAATGGTGAAACAAAAGCTGTCGAAGAAAATCGTTTCCCAGGCTATGTCTTGGTTGAGATGGTCATGACTGATGAGGCTTGGTTCGTGGTGCGGAACACCCCAAACGTCACAGGGTTTGTCGGCTCTCACGGAAACCGTTCAAAACCGACCCCGCTCTTGGAAGAAGAAATCAGAGCCATTTTGGTATCAATGGGACAAAGTGTGGACATTATCGACACCAACATTAATCCAGGAGACATGGTTCAGATTATCGATGGCGCCTTTATGGGACAAGAAGGGCGTGTGGTTGACATTGACAATAACAAAGTCAAGATGATGATCAACATGTTTGGTACAGAAATCGCAGCAGAGTTGGAACTTTATCAGATTGCAGAGTTGTAAGGTCAGTGCTAACGGCTAGTTATCTCTGGTTCAGGCAAACTTAGAGATACCGTTAAACAAGGGTACGGACATCGTTCGGCGACTGATAAGAATAACGAAATGAGGAATATAAATGAAAAGCATCTATAGTACCAAAGTCTACAACACGGGAGGTCGTGTCGGACAAGCCTTTACAGAGGATAAGTCTTTTCAGGCAACGGTAGTCCAACCAGGCACTAAGCAAGAAGGCGCAACAAACCCAGAACAGTTATTTGCAGCAGGCTATGCGTCGTGTTTTAACGGTGCTTTGTATGCTGTTCTTAAACAAAAAGATATTGTGGCAGAGGCAACAGTTTCAGCCACTGTTACACTTTACGCTTTGCCAGCAGCGGATTTGCCAAATGTTCAGCTGGGTGTTGCGATTGAGGGTCATATCGAGGGACTTACTTTGTCCGAGAGTCAGGAACTACTAGATTTTGCTCATACGGTGTGCCCTTATTCAAAAGCTGTTGCGGGTAATATAGATGTGACGGTTACCGCTGTTTAAGAGCGATTCCCTTAGCTGATGAGCCGTTACACGACCTCTCGATGCCCTCGCCAGCCAGAGGAGTGATTTGGTGGAGGAGCAATTCTTGACATCAGGGAACGAGAGGCAGCCCAAAGATGCCTGTTTGAAGAGGCAGATTGAGCGCGCAGAGCTCGCTACAGTCGTGAGAGCTGTAAAAGTTGATAGTATCAGCGCATTTTAGGGGCTAGTTGCTGTGCAGCTTGTGATTTCCCTCCTTCAAGGTCCGTACGCCTTGAAGCACTCAAACACTGTGTCTGGTTTAATTGACGATAAAAAGTGGAGCAATAAGCTGCCCTAGCCTTATCAGTTAACTAAAATCATTTGACGAAATATGCATTTTATCGTAAAATGAAAGAATGGATAAAACTGGCGACTGCCAAGACAGTAAGGAGCACACCTTGACATTAGACGTATTTGCAGGACAAGAAAAAACAGAACTTTCAATGATTGAAGTTGCCCGAGCCATTTTAGAAGAGCGTGGTCGTGATAACGAGATGTTTTTCAGTGACTTGGTCAATGACATTCAACGCTACCTAGAAAAAACCGATGCGGAGATTCGTTCAGCCTTACCTTATTTTTATGCTGATTTAAATACTGACGGTAGCTTTATTCCCCTCGGTGAAAACAAATGGGGTCTGCGTTCGTGGTATGCTATCGACGAAATTGATGAGGAAATCATCACGCTGGAAGACAATGATGACGACGAGGACGCGCCAAAACGTAAGAAAAAACGCGTTAATGCGCTTGCTGGTGATGATGACATCGACTACAGCGATGATGACCCAGAAGATGAAGACTATGGTCGTGGTGATGACCAAGAGTTAGAGTATGACGATGATAATGCTGACGATGAAAAATCTGAAGTTGACAGTTATGATAGCGAGCTAAACGAAATTGACATCGATGCCCCGCTTGATGATGACGACAGCAGTGTTGCCCTTGATGACGAGGATGATTTTTCAGAAGATGAAGAGGTTTAAGACTTCTCTTGTCTGCGTGGACAAGGCACTTTTGAACTAATCATAGCTTTAGCTTATGGCACCTTGTTCGGTAGTAGAGCATAGGGTAACGTCTCTCGTACCGAATGGTTTATTTTAGCATCGTGCTACGAGTCAGATAAGTCAGTCAAAACAGCCTAGTTAAGGACTTGGTTCTGGATGTTACAGGACTAAGTCTTTTTGCTTCTAGCCATAGCAATTGCTGTGGAAAGGTGCAGGTATCTTTCAGAAAATCAAGTTATCGCTAGAGAGTGTTACTTGGCAACAGAAACTAGTTGTTAACCATCTTATGCTAAGCCATCTAGTCAATTAGACTGAATTTGATTTATTCTTGTCAGCTATCTTGGGAGGGAAATCGGAGACGCGCCTTTTTGTGATTAGTTTTTAGGTATGGTATAATGGTAAAAAAGATATGTTGAGGACGAATATGCCATTACTTTACCAATCAACTCGTGATGCAAAAAACCGTGTCACTGCTAGTCAGGCCATTTTGCAAGGTTTGGCGACGGACGGTGGGCTCTTTACACCGACGGATTTGCCTGTTGTTCATCTGGACTGGGATCACCTGTCATCGGCCAGCTACCAAGAGGTGGCTCAGCTGATTTTGTCAGCTTTTTTGGATGATTTCACGCCAGAAGAGCTGGCGCACTGCATTCAATCTGCCTATGATGACAAGTTTACTAGCTCTGCCATTGCCCCCATTCGCAAGGAAGGCAATAGCTATATCCTTGAGCTGTTTCATGGGTCCACCATTGCGTTTAAGGATATGGCGCTGTCTATTTTGCCGTATCTGTTGACCACTGCGAGCCTCAAGCAGGGAACAGACAAGAAAATCGTTATCCTGACGGCGACTTCTGGTGACACGGGCAAGGCGGCTATGGCTGGCTTTGCAGATGCAGCAGGTACAGACATTATCGTCTTTTACCCTAAAGGTGGGGTTTCTAAGATTCAGGAATTGCAGATGACCACGCAGACAGGGGCTAACACTCACGTGGTGGCGATCGAGGGGAATTTTGACGATGCCCAGACGGCGGTCAAGCAGATGTTTAATGATGAGACGCTGCGGGAGCGTTTGGTGCAGGCGGGCTATCAGTTCTCTTCTGCCAACTCCATGAACATTGGTCGCTTGGTGCCACAGATTGTCTACTATGTCTATGCCTATGCCCAGCTGGTGGCGAAAGGAGAGATTGCAGCAGGTGATGCGATCAATATCGCTGTTCCGACGGGCAACTTTGGGAACATTCTCGCGGCCTACTATGCTCGTCAGATTGGTCTGCCTGTCCACAAGCTGATTTGTGCGTCTAATGACAACAAGGTCTTGACCGACTTTTTTGCCAGCAAAACTTATGACAAGAAGCGAGACTTTCGTGTGACGACCAGCCCATCTATGGACATCTTGGTATCGTCTAACTTGGAGCGCTTGATTTTCCATTTGGTGGGCAATAGCACAGCTAAGACCAAGGAGCTGATGGAGCAGCTAGCGATAGCTGGGGAGTATAGCCTGACTGAGTTTGATCCTGCTATCTGGGACTTGTTTGAGGCGGGATTTGCCACAGAAGAGCAAACTGCAGCTGACATCAAACGCCTCTATGAGGAAATGGGCTATGTCCAAGACCCGCATACAGCAGTGGCGTCCAGCGTCTACCAAGCTTACCGTACACGGACAGGAGATGAGACCCCAACCGTGATTGCTTCGACAGCGAGTCCCTATAAATTCCCACGCGTAGCCGTCTCTGCCATCACAGGAGTAGACAGCGGGGACGACTTTGTTGCCGTAGAGGAGCTAATAGACATCTCTCAGGTGGCTTTGCCAAAAGCTGTTGATGGTTTGCAGACCGCTACCATCCGCCACGACAAGGTGGTGGCAGTCGCTGACATGCAAGCAGCGGTAGAGAGCTATCTGGGTTTGTGAGAATTATGACTTATAGAGGAGCGAGGACAGATGTCTGAGCTCTTTTTTGGAGAATTATGTATTATAAAAAATTGTTGCGCATCGCTCTTCCCGCCATGGGAGAGAATGTCCTGCAAATGTTGATGGGGACGGTGGATGCTTATTTGGTGGCTCAGCTGGGAATTGTCGCCGTTTCTGCTGTTTCGGTTGCCAACAATGTGCTCAGTATTTATCAGGCAGTTTTTGTCGGTTTAGCTACAGCAGCCAGCAGTCTTGTTGCAAGGCAGGCTAAAGCTGCTGACAAGGTTGCTTTCATCGGACAAACGGTCGTTTTGACAGCTCTCGTTGGAGTGTTGCTGGGATTGGGAACCTTACTTTTTGGCGGTTATTTTTTATCAGGCTTAGGATTATCAGGTCATGTCTTAAGGCTTGGTCAGTCCTACATTGGTGTTGTGGGTGGAGCAACTGTTTTATTGGGGCTGATGATGAGTTTGAGCAGCCTCATTCGTGCGCAAGGGCAGCCGAATCTTCCGTTCTGGGTTAGTATCTTTGTTAATCTAGTCAATCTAGTTTTATCCGGCTTATTTTTAAAGACGACGGATTTAGGAGTGGTCGGAGTAGCTTTAGGAACGGTTTTGTCACGAGCCCTCGGTGTGGGCTTGCTCTGGCATTCACTTGATTCGCGTCCGACAGTGCACCAGCTATTGCTCAAAAAAGAAAATCCTCTCTGGCACCAGTCACTGCCACTCGTCGGTGAGCGGTTGATGATGCGAGCTGGTGACGTGGTGCTGATTGGCGTGGTGGTGAAGCTAGGAACGGAAGCCGTGGCTGGGCATGCGATTGGCGAAACCTTAATCCAGTTTAGTTACCTGCCAGCCTTGGGGATGGCTGTGGCGACGGTGATTTTAGTGGCTAACGATCGTCATCAGCAGGAGAAGCTCAATGGCTTAGTCCATCAATCCTATTACCTCACTATTGCGATGATGGCGTTGACGAGCTTAATCGTTTGGGGCTTTGGAGATTATTGGCTTAGCTTCTTTACCAAAGAGGCTGTTGTAACCAGCTACGCAAGGATTATTCTGCTTTTTTCCGTGCTGGAGTTTCCTGTGACGGCTGGAACACAGATTTTTACAGCGACTTGGCAAGGTTTGGGACGTCCTCAATTACCATTTGTAGCAACAAGCATCGGCATGTGGCTAGTTCGGGTACTGGGGGGCTATCTGATGGCGATTGAACTTGGTCTCGGGCTATGGGGGGTGTCGCTGGCTATTACCTTGGATAATCTTTGGCGCACCCTCTTTCTCTACTGCCGCTATCGTCGTTGGTTAAAAGGGCAGTCAGGGAAGGTTTCCTAAAATCATAAATAGAAAGAGAAATACAATGATGAAATCAATTGTGACAGATGTCTTTTTTCTTGGTCAGCCAAGCAAGCCTGCCACCAAGGCAGATTGTTTTATTGGTTAAGAATTGCAGGCGATGTTAGTTGCGAATAAGGACCGTTGTGTTGGCTTAGCGGCTAATATGATTGGTTACCATAAACGCGTTATTATTATCGACTTGGGTTTTCTAGTCTGGTCATGTACAACCCTGTTTTGCTAGGCAAGAGCCAGCCCTACGAGACCCAAGAGGGCTGTTTGTCCTTGTCAGGAAGTCGACAAACGACACGTTATTGTGAGAGAAGGGTACGCTTTTTCAATCAGCAATGGCAGGAGCAAACGCTGACCCTGACCGATTTTCCAGCTCAGATTTGTCAGCATGAATTGAATCATTTAGATGGTATTTTGATTTGAGGGTGTCGTTGGTTAAGGAGAAATTTCTACTCAGGGACTAGAAATTTTTACCAAAATGTGATAGAATGAACGAGTAAGGGTTTAGCTCTGCTATTGCCCAAAAAATAAAGGAGGCTATAACATGCCATTAGTTTCAGCAGCAGAATTTGTCAAAGCGGCGCGTGAGAACGGCTACGCTGTCGGCGGATTTAACACCAACAACCTTGAGTGGACTCAGGCTATCCTGCGTGGTGCAGAAGCCAAAAAAGCGCCAGTGCTTATCCAAACATCTATGGGTGCGGCTAAGTACATGGGTGGTTACAAGGTTGCTCGTAACTTGATTGCGAACTTGATTGAGTCTATGAACATCACTGTTCCTGTTGCCATCCACCTTGACCACGGTCACTACGAAGACTCTTTGGAGTGTATCGAGGTTGGTTACACCTCTATCATGTTTGACGGCTCTCACTTGCCAGTTGAGGAAAACCTTGCAAAAGCTCGCGAAGTGGTTGCTCTTGCACACTCAAAAGGGATCTCTGTTGAGGCTGAAGTTGGTACTATCGGTGGTGAGGAAGACGGTATCGTTGGTAAGGGTGAACTTGCTCCAATTGAAGATGCCATCGCTATGGTTGAAACTGGTATTGATTTCTTGGCAGCTGGTATCGGTAACATCCACGGCCCATACCCAGAAAACTGGGAGGGTCTTGACCTTGAACACTTGAAGAAATTGACAGAAGCTATCCCTGGCACGCCAATCGTTCTTCACGGTGGTTCAGGTATCCCTGATGAGCAAATCCAAGAAGCGATTCGTCTTGGTGTGGCTAAAGTTAACGTGAACACTGAAGGACAGATTGCCTTCACAGAAGCAACGCTTAAGTTTGCGTCTGACTACTCTGCTAACAAAGCTGAGTACGACAAGAAAAAACTCTTCGACCCACGTAAATTCCTTGCAGACGGCGTGAAAGCTGTTCAAGGTATGGTAGAAGAGCGTATCGATGTCTTTGGTTCAGCCAATAAAGCGTAGTCATTTCAGAAAAAAGCAATTTTCGGATTGCTTTTTTTAATCTAGCAAACATGGCAGAAAATTATCTATGTTGGTGAGCAAGTAAGGCATCTGCTGACAAAGGAGCAACGAAAAGCTATCCGACGACCATTGAGTTCTAAAGGATACAAGAAAAAATATGTTCAACAAGCTAAGTTTTATCATGAAAAAGGTTATCTGGTGCTAGTTGCGATTAACATGATGCTGTGGTTGCTGTTGGCCATGCGAACATGGTCGGATCAGACTTTTCATGTGGCGGTCCCGTCCTGGTGATTGAGGCAAGAATATAAACGGCGCTATCAAGATCGTGGCAATAACCGACGATTTATTACTGAAGTTATGCTGGTCTGGTATCCAACAACCTGGTTTTTCGGTCTTATGGCTATGATTTTTCCAAATCACGTGACCATTCTTCAATCAGGTGAGTACCTTGGGAAGGTTTGTTTAACAAAGGGTTATCTCTCCTCAGGCAAGATGACTTGACACCTTTTGTTTTTGGTACTTTTTAGTGATACGGTAAATAGCTGAGCTGATTTCTTATACTGCCTGTTAGGTTACTTCGTAAACGAGTTAATCGTTTTCAAATTTTCATTTGAAAAAAAACTTAAAAAGGGTTACAATAGATATATAAAATTTATTATGTCAAAAGGAGCATTTATGGCAGTTAGTACACGTCTTATCGAAACGATTGATGGGCAGGAGATTCATCAAATTACCTTGTCAAATCGCCGAGGAACTCGGGCGGATTTTCTGACCTTGGGAGCGACTTGGCAAAGTTTTTATTTCCCTCAACCTGATGGTCGATTGACTAATTTAGTCTTAGGACATGAGTTGCCTAGTGACTACCTTAAAAATGGCATCTGTGCTGGTCAGACAGTCGGTAGGGTGGCTGGTCGGATAAAGGCTGGTCAAGCCATAATCAATGGTGAGCTCTGCCATTTACCAACCAATAATAACGGGAATACCCTACATGGTGGACCTTATGGTCTTCACCGCCAAGTCTGGGATTACGGGATTATCGAAGAACCAGGTAAGTCTGGCGTTCGTTTCAGCTATCGGTCCTTGGCTGTCCTTGATGGCTTTCCTGGAGATATGACCATCACTGCAACTTATCTGCTGGATGATCACGACCGTCTCACTGTGACTTATGAGGGTAGTGAGGCGACCAGTGATACCCTCTTCAATCCGACTAATCATGTTTACTTTAACTTAGGTGAGCAGGATAATTTAGCGCGGCATACCTTGTTTATCGCTGCTAATGCCCGGCTTGAAACAGATGAGCATTTGATTCCGACAGGGCGACGTCTGGATGTCACAGGAACGCCTTATGATTTTCGGAAGAGCACATCAGTCATTGAGGCAATCAGCCTCACAGGTGGGTTAGATGATGCCTTTGAGGTCCTTGTTCCTGAGACCAATCCTATTGCTATCTTGACTGACCAGATGAGTGGTAATCAGGTCACCGTTTACTCTGAGCGTAATGGTCTGGTGGTTTACAGTTTTAACTTCCCTGAAGAAGGTGTCGTCTTCAGCCGAAGCAATGGGCGAGAAAACTTGAAACATGAAGGAATCGCTCTGGAAGCCCAAACCTTACCTGATGCGGTCAACCATGCTGATTTTGGGGATATTATTTTGAAAGCAGGTCAGACTGCCCGCTACACGATCACCTACGATTTTGACAGGATTGACTAATAAGTTCTAAAAAGCCACCAGCGAGACAGCTGGTGGCTTTTTAGGGTTAGCAACCTTTCAATTCCAGATAGCGATTGTACCAAATCTTAACGTATTCTTCTGAGAAGGGGCCTTTTTTTTGATTGATCCAGTCAACGAGGATTTTCACATTTTCCTTTAGAATCAAGTCCAAATCAGTAGGGTAGCCCATCTGACGACGATGCTGCTCATATTCTTCAATATCCAGCAGCTTTTTTGTCCCGTCAGTAAATACTTTGACATCGAGGTCATAGTCGATATACTTGAGCGCCTCTTGGTCGAGAATATACGGGCTAGCCATATTGCAATAATAAGAAATCCCCTCATCTCGAATCATGGCAACTACATTAAACCAAAATTTCTTATGGAAATAGACCAGAGCTGGTTCTCGTGTTACCCAGCGCCGCCCATCATTTTCCAAGACCAGAGTGTGGTCGTTGACCCCAATAACCGCATGCTCAGTGGTTTTTAGAATCATGGTATCTCGCCAAGTGCGATGGTGCTGGCCATTATGCTTATAACTCTGAATCGAAATAAAGTCGCCCTCTTTAGGTAACTTCATCCGCTTACCAACTTTCTAAAAAGTTTATCCACATCATTATTTTACCATAATCTGATTAAAAACGCACTAAAAATAATCCCGAAAAGCACGGTCGATGGCGGAAAACGAATAACCTTTCCGAGCTAAGGCCTGCTTTACCCGCTGTTTCAGTTCATAGCCATCGTATTTTCTGCTGTATTTTCGCTCTTGTTTCTCGAGTTCCGCCAGCAGGAGTTCGCCCTCTCTCTCTTCGTCGGTATCGATTGTTGCTGACGCAATGGCAGAGCTGGCGGTCTGATAGGAGAAACCCTTGTTGAGTAGGTGTTGGGTGAGCTTGTCTTTGAGCGCCTTTTGCGGTAGCTTACCACTGTACTTTCGGATGGCCTTGTTGACGAGCCGTTCAACAACCTCGGTAAAATCAGACTCCTCTAAGGCAGCCTCAATCACTCTCAGCGGAACTCCTTTTTGTATCAGTTTTTGTTTCAGTGCAAATGGCCCCTTGTCACCAGAATAGAGATTGCCTTGAATCAGTTGCTGGGCATAGCGGGCATCGTCCAGCCATTTATCGGCAGTCAGGCTGTCAATGACGGTCGAGATGATATCTTCGTCAATCTCATGTTTCATCAGGTAATCACGGACTTCCTTGCTTGTTCGTTGCTTGAAGGATAGGTGATAGAGGGCGAGATTTTTACCATAGGAAAATTGCGTAAACTGGCGAATGTCCTCTAGTTCCACATCGGTAATGTCCTTGCCCTTGGTCAACATGAACCGAACAATGGTATCCTCTGTGATATAAAGTCTTTCTGTATCATCTAGTTCTAGTAGGTAAAGGCGTTTTTTCTTTTCAAGTTTAGTAATCTTCATGTCTTCCATTATAGCAAAAAAGCGGTGCAGCTAACAATCAGGGTAATCTTGTAGCCTTGTAAATCGCTTGTTAAACCGTTATCCAATAGGAAAAAACGCACAAGAACAGGCAATCAGGTTTCCTGTTCTTGTGCATTTTCTTGGGTTATGGTGCGGTAATTGTATCTGCCCCCCCCATGTAAGGGCGTAGGACTTCTGGGATAGTGACAGAACCGTCTTCATTTTGGTAGTTTTCAAGGATGACTGCTACGGTGCGACCGACTGCCAAGCCTGAACCGTTGAGGGTGTGGAGAAGCTTGACCTTGCCGTCTTCGTCACGGTAGCGGATTTGGGCACGACGGGCTTGGAAATCTTCGGTGTTGGAACAGCTGGAAATTTCACGGTAGGCATTTTGGGCTGGAATCCAGACTTCCAAGTCATAGGTCTTAGCCGCTGAGAAGCCCATGTCGCCTGTGCAGAGGGCAAGAACGCGGTAAGGGAGTCCCAGTTTTTGGAGGATGTTTTCGGCGTCAGCTGTCATTTTTTCCAATTCCTCGTAAGACTCTTCTGGCTTGGCAAATTTGACCATCTCTACCTTGTGGAATTGGTGAAGGCGGATGAGACCGCGGGTGTCACGACCAGCTGAGCCTGCTTCAGAGCGGAAAGATGGGCTCATAGCGGTGAAGTAAATCGGCAAATCCTTGCCGTCGATGATCTCGTTGCGGTAGAAGTTGGTCAGAGGGACTTCGGCTGTCGGAATCAGTACCAGTGGACGTTCTTCGTCTGCGATTTCAAAGGTGTCTTCCTTGAATTTTGGATACTGACCAGTGCCAAACATGGAGTCACGGTTGACCAGATAAGGGGGCACGATTTCCTGATAGCCTTCTTTGGCGTGCTCGTCCAGCATGAAGTTGTAGAGGGCGCGCTCTAATCGCGCTCCTAATTTCTTGTAGAAGAGGAAGCGGCTGCCTGTGACTTTTGCCCCACGTTCCCAGTCTAGGATGTCGAGGTCTTCACCCAGATCCCAGTGAGCTTTGGGTTCAAAGTCAAAGGTGCGTGGTGTCCCCCAACGGCGGACCTCCACATTGTCTTCTTCATCTGCTCCCACAGGGACGCTATCGTGGGCAGTATTTGGCAGGATAGCGATGGTCTGGCTGATTTGCTCATCAATGCTGGTCAATTCAGCGTCAATCGCTTTGATGTTAGCCCCTAGCTCTTGCATGGCAGCGATTTGGCTGCTGGAATCTTCTTTGTTGCGTTTGGCAGTTGCAATGGCCTCGGAAGCCTTGTTGCGCTTGGCCTTAGCTTCTTCAGACTGGACCAAGAGCTCACGGCGCTTTTCGTCCAAGGTTTTGAGGGTTTCTAAGACCTTGCGGTCCACCCCACGTTGGGCGAGTTTGCTAGCGGTACCGTCAAAATCAGTACGTAGTCGTTTGATGTCTAACATAAGAGTCCTCCTTTGAAATAAAAACAGCACCAGTGTTTCTGCTGGAGCGTGTTCACGCGGTTCCATCCAGCTTCGCACAAGTGCCTTGATTGGTGATTGAGTTGTCTACACGGTAGAATTTCATCTGTCTTTTCTATCTGCTCACAGCTACCGCAGACTTTCTGAAAGAAAAGGACACACTACTTATCCGTTAGTCTTATTATACCTGATTTAGGACGATTTGGCAAATACTTGCTTGATTTTTTTACCGATTGTCTGCAAGAGTGTTGGCAATTTAATCACCTTATCATTACCAAGCTTCTCTCGAGCGATTTTCAGAATCTTACCAGAGTCCTTGCTGGCAAAGAGGAATTTTCCGCTGTCAGTTTGGATTTCAAAATGTCGGCTAACGGTTTTTCCATGAACGTTCGCACCGATATGCTGAATGTTGCCCCAAGGAATCTGGATGTAGCGTTCGACATTGGTGTCTGGGTAAAATTCGATTGCTTTGTCGCCAATGAGAAATTTGCCGACCTTGCTACCGATGTCTGCGTAGGACACGCCAGTTGTTTGAAAAAGAACAGTTGTGTTGAGTGATTGTGCCATAGGCTCCTCCTTGTTTTGTTTCTTTGAAATTATGAGGTTTTAGCCTGCCTTACCAGAGTTAGCTGAATTGGGGAGGCACAGTTAGGTGGGAACAGTGACGATTATTCGCAAGCAATTCCGTCCCCATCTCGGTCTAATTTTCGGCTGTAACCAGGCTCACCTAAATAAATCGGCGTGACCCCGGCAGCTCTGGCTTCAGAACAGTTTGCATATCTAACTGTAGCAGGAGCTTGAACAAATCCCTGTTGCTGAGAAACTATAGTCGCCTCTTGTTCCTCTGCTTGATGTTGAGCTTCTGCTAGTTCAGCAGCCAGTCGCTCCTCCTCAGCTTTTCTAGCAGCTTCTTCAGCCGCTTTTCTCTCAGCTTCCTCTTTTTCAGCGGCCAGTTTCTCTTCCTCAGCCTGTTTAGCAACTTCAGCAATCTGTTTCTGATTTTGTTCCGTTTCGGATACTGTAGTTGTGGTTGATTCAGGTATAAATGAGGAAGAATCTGTTTGCTTGTTGCCTATTTCTTTTTTTACCGCTGAAGAATTTGAAGATTGACTAGTTAATACCGTGCTGGTTGGTTTAGTCTGGTTTGGTGTATTTTCTGAGAAATATGAAGGAGCGAGTAGGAGTGTTCCTAGCCCTCCGATAGCCAGCAAAGAGATATATTTTTTTCGCTTATCAGGATTAGGTTGTCGTTTACTGTAGTACCAAGTTCCGATTACTCCCAAAAAGAATACTAAGGGGAGTAGAGCAATAATGAGACTGAGCAATAAGATTCCTCCCAAAAGATAGAGGAAGGCTTTCAGTGGTGTTATTTTTTTCATAAGAGACTCCTTTCGTTTTTTATATTATAACATTAAAATATATAAAGCGAAAGAAATCATATAATCGGACGAACAAAAACTTAGTTAGAATTTGTTGCGTGCTCAGCATCTTCTCAAAAGAAAGGGAAAAGTAAGAGGCGACACGTCCCAAATGACGACAAAACCCTCACATAGTGAGGGTTTGCCATCTTACATGATACCTGCAACGCGTGCCAAGATACCAACGATGAAGAGACCTACAATAATGGTGATTGGAGATACTTTTTTCTTGAGCAACCACATACATAGGAAGGTCAAGAGCAAGTGCATAACACCTGGTAAGAGACCGTCCAAGTTTTGTTGGAAGCTAGTTATCTTAGTTGGTGTTTGAGAGAGACCTTGACCAACTTGGGCGAAGGCTTCACGAATTCCCTCGCTACCTTCTGGCAATTTATCCCAGTGGATAAATGCTTTATCATCTAATTGCACTTCTGAAACGTTAAAGGCAAACTTGATGGATACCCAGCGTTCTGCCAAAACAGCGATGATGAACATCCCAAGGATTGAGGCACCTTTGGTGATGTCTTGAAGGATACCACCTGACATGTCTTTGGTGATTTCACGACCAGATTTGTAACCGAACTCTTGGGTGTACCAGAGGAAAAGCATACGGATGGCGTTCCAAACGATGAAGAAGAGCATTGGACCGATGATGTTTCCTGATACGGCAAGGGAAGCACCGAGGGCACCGAGGATTGGGCGAACGGTAAACCAGAAAACAGGGTCACCGATACCAGCGAGAGGTCCCATCATCCCGATTTTAACCCCTTGGATAGCGGTATCGTCTACTTGACCACCGTTAGCACGCTCTTCTTCAAGAGCGAGGGTAACACCGACGATTGGTGCTGCCACGTAAGGATGCGTGTTGAAGAATTCCATGTGGCGTTTAAGTGCCGTCTGCTGGTCTTCCTTTTTAGTGTAAAGTTTTTTGATGGCTGGCACCATAGTGTAGGCCCAACCCAAGTTTTGCATCCGCTCGTAGTTCCAAGAAGCTTGAAGGAACTGAGAACGCCACCAGATGTTCTGACGGTCTTTCAGGGTTAATTGTACTTTTTCTGACATGTTTTTATCCCCCTTCTTAGTAGTCTTCTAAAATGTCGCCAATTGGGTCACCTGAACCAGCGTTACCCCCTTTTTTAGAGAGGTTGAGGTAGATGAAGGCAAGGGCTGTACCAATGGCACCAAGAGCAATCAAGGTCAAGTCGCTGACAGCAGCCAGAGCAAAACCAAGAGCAAAGAATGGCCAAACTTCGCGGGTTGCCATCATGTTGATAACCATGGCAAGACCAACCGCGATAACCATGCTACCGCCGACAGCCATACCACCTTGCAACCAATCAGGCATAGCTTCCAGCATGGCACGTACAGCATCAGCAGGAACGGCAATCAAGAGCGCCGCAGGAATAGCGATACGCAGACCTTGAAGAGAGAGAGCAACCAAGTGGTAGCGCTCAAGTGCCGCAAAGTCACCGCGCTCAGCAGCTGCGTCGGCACCGTGCACCAAACCAACGGAGATCGTGCGGACAATCATGGTCAAGAAAAGACCAGCAACAGCTAGAGGGATAGCAACGGCTTGTGCGACTTGGATACCATTGTTTGAGAAGTCGCCACCTTTGATCAAGATGATAGCAGAAGCTACAGAAGCCAGAGCCGCGTCAGGAGCTACCGCAGCACCGATGTTAGCCCAACCAAGAGCCAAAAACTGGAGGGTACCACCGAGCATGATACCGGCAGTTAGGTTACCACTCACCAGACCAATCAAGGTACAAGCTACGATGGGTTGGTGGAATTGGAATTGGTCAAGGACACCTTCCATACCAGCTAGGAAGGCGACCACGACGATTAAAATAGCAGAAATAATTGAAATATCCATTATTTTATCCTTTCAGTAAGATACAAAGGGTGTTAAAAATCCACAGTGAAAATAGGCAACTAGGCGAAGAAACTCTAGTTTCTAGGAGAGTTGGTCTTTTTCACACAGGATTTAACCCGTGTTCAATTTCATAAGATATAAGGACGTTAAGAAAATGCGATAAAATCCGTAGGCAGATCCGCCGATGGTGTCGCCATCTAGGAGCTGACTAAATTTTGGAGCATTTTTAGTCCGAATTCAGTTTTGAGTTTAACAAAGAAGAGTTAGTTCACATTTGCTTTTTTAATCAAGTCAAACAGGTTGCCAGGTTTATCATTTGGCACCTTGCGAACGTCAAAGCTGACACCGAGGTCGCGTAGCTCTTCAAACGTTGCCACATCGGCCTTATTCATCGATAAGGCGTTTGTGACCATGGTTTTACCTGTTGAGTGCGCCATTGAACCAACGTTGAGGACTTGAATTGGCACACCACCCTTGATAGCTTCGAGAGCTTCTTGAGGTGTTTCAAACAAGATCAATGCCTTCGTATCACCAAAGCGAGGGTCTTTAGCCGCTTCAATGAGTTTTCTAATTGGCACAACGTTTGCCTTCACCCCGTTTGGTGCAGCTTGCTTGATAAGTTGCTTACGCAGTTCATCTTGGGCGACAGCATCTGAGGCAACGATGATACGGTTGGCTTTAGAGTCCGGTGTCCAAGCAGTTGCCACTTGACCGTGCAAAAGACGGGTGTCGATACGCGCCAAGTTGATTTTGAGCTTGCCGTCTCCGATGACTGTGCCCTCAGGAATAGCTCCTTGACGAACTGGTGCTGCAACTGGTGCTGCAGTTGTTGATGCAGGCTCGAGTGATTCAGGTAGAACCTTAATCCCTTCGCGTGCTTCTTTGAGAACATTAGCTGCCACCTGTTCAACACCAGCACTAGCGTCCATTAGACGTTCAGTGTAGGCTTGGATTAACATTGGCAGGTTGAGACCTGTGATGATAGCTACCTTGCGTTCAGGATTTTCACCTGCGACACGGCTGGCTTGGTTAAATGGCGAACCACTCCACAAGTCAGCGAGGACAAGGATTTCATCATCGGCGTCAAATTGAGCGATAGCTGCACTGATTTTTGCGTGCAAGTCATCTGGACCTTCGTTTGGCATAAAGGTCACGACTTGTACTTTTTCTTGTTCGCCAAAAATCATTGCACCTGACTGGTGAATGCCAGCAGCAAACTCACCATGGCTGGCAATAACAATACCGATACCCATTCTTGAATTTCCTCCTTTAAATTATTTTTCATTGACATGACTAAAATAGCCTCTTATTGTGTTAAAAGTCCTTTTTAACCATGTCAAAGAAAGTCAAGAACGTCATTATTGTAAAACGATTTCAATTTCTTGTCAATAGGTAGAAATTATAATAATTAATCAAGTTAACCTATAAGTTAGCGAGTAAACAAAAACGAAAAAATAAGCTAGATAGCCTGTTTTTAGGAGTTTTTGGGTAGTTCAGTTTGTTAAAATACGAACAAAAGTAATATAACAAGTGTTCCTGCTTGTTCGAAAAAATTTTTATTTTTTCAATTCCCTGAAAGTGCTTACTTGTTTCTTTCAGTATTTTTCTGAAACTTACAAAAATAATTCACGGAGTTGCTGGGCGACCCCGTCTTCATCGCAAGTATATGAAATCTGTTGATCAGCATATTCAAGGAGCATGGGATTGGCATTTTTCATGGCATAGCCAACGTTTGCAAAAGCTAGCATCTCCGTGTCATTTTGCTCATCGCCAAAAGCAATCAAGTCCTCTCTGGATCGTACTAAACTGGTCAATAACCGCTCTAAAGCATAGGCTTTGTTGATTCCTTTGGGTGAAAACTCTAACAGATTTAACGGTCCGCCCCAAGAATCAACTTCAATCTCATGCCTGAAATAGGCTTTAATCTCTTTTGCCAGCTGGTATTTATCCTCGTGACGGGTTTGCACTAACAATGCAAGAGGATCTGCGAGTAGCTGATTTGGGTTAAGCAAGAGGTCATCGCTCAGCTCATTGAGCCCGAAAAGTTTTGGATCAATCTTATCCCTCTGATCTAAAGTGACGAGGAAATGGTCGCGGTATTCGCTAGCGACGAAGTCTAGTTCGAATCGATGGGTTTCCTGCAATAGCTCAAGGAGGTAAGAGCGATCGATGGTAATGGCATGTTCACCTGCCCAAGCTTTTTCAGGGATATGTAACATTGCTCCGTTAAAGTTAATCATCGGAGAGGTCAGCCCAAGCTGTTTATAGTAGGCTTTTGCCATACGATAAGGGCGCCCTGTAGCAATGACAACTGTATGCCCCTTGGCGATAACCTGTTGAATCGTCTTAACACTGTTTTCTGAAATGGTGTGGTCACGGCGAAGGAGTGTGCCGTCTAAATCAATAGCAATTACTTTTTTTGTCATAAGAAGTATTATAGCAAAAAACTGGGAAAAGTTCAGCTGCAAAGCTATCAAATCACCATTCAAAGGTTTCGGATTTTGAATAAGGTTAAAAAATTATTGTTTTTTAATAAAAAAGTGTTGCAAAAGAATTTTTTTGTGGTATACTAAAGATGTCGACAACATATTGATAAACAATAAAAAAGAGTTGAAAAGGGGTAAAAATAATGATTTAATCAGTTCTAAAAACGATTTATTGGCTTTGTAACTATTCTTAATATCTAACTAAAATACATCAAAAGGAGTTTCATCATGAAAAAAGAATTATCATACCTAAAATACCTTGTCCCTGTTCTTAACATTGCCCTTGGTCTCCAGCTTTTCGGCTTTGTGATTGGCTTAATCTTGTTGCTCATCATTAGTGTGGTCGGACTTGATCAAATTGTCTCTTGGGGAATGACGTTTGCTCAACAACATGGCGGTCAGGTACAAGGCAAATTGTCTAGCCTACCTAGCCTCTGGTTACTCTGGTTGAGTTTACTTGACGTTTTACCTCATATTGCCCTTACCTGGTTTATCCGTAAATTCTGTAAAAACCTCCTCGAAGACCGTATTTTCATCGCTGAAAATGCTACCTTGGCATGTCATGCGGCAATCGCTCTGCTATTTTCTTGGGTGCTTAGCATTTCAGTCGGTCCTGTAAGCAATTTAGAGATTGGTTTCGATGGATTTCCTATCATTGCGGCGATTTTAGTTTGGACTATTTCCAAAGTTTTGGAGCAAGCGAACGCCATCGCTGAAGAAAATGATTTTACCATTTAGGAGGTCAGTCGATGATTATAGTGAACCTCGATGTGGAATTAGCAAAGAAAAAAATGAAATCACAGGATTTGGCTGAAAAGATAGGCATCACCACCGCTAATTTGTCTATCTTGAAAACAGGAAAGGCGAAAGCCGTTCGTTTCTCTACTTTAGAAGCCATCTGCCGTGAGCTCAACTGCCAACCAGGCGATATTTTAGCCTATCAACCAGATCAAGACTAAACCTAAAACCAGCCAATGGGCTGGTTTTTTGGTATAATATAACTATATCGTTTCATTCGGTGAAAACCCATCAAAACCGGCTTTTTTACATCCTTTTGTGTGTGTGGTGTGTAGAAAAAGAAGGCCGAAACTGATGTAAACTGAAAGTTAGGGGGGATAATCGGGGGATTATTCCCCTCTTTTTTATTGGATTACTTTGAGGAAGTTATCAGTTACGCTAGCAGAGATTTCTTCTTGGATATGGGTGTACTTTTCGGTCATATAACTTGTCGAGTGACCAAGAGCGGCTGCCATATGTTCAATCGGAATACCGGAGGCGACAGCTTGGGAGGCGAAGAAGTGTCTCATCATGTGTGGACGGACATAGATGCCGCAAGCTTTTTCTACCTGATGAAAAAGGTCCTCAACACGACTAATAGGAATAGGGAACCCCCTACGGTGAGCGTTAGGATAGTGGGCAAGAAAGAGGTAATCATCTGGGTTCAGTATTCGTCCCTGCTCCTTAGCCAGACAGTGTGAGGTTTGAATAGCCGTGCGGAAAAGGTTGCTTGTTTTCTGGTCTAGTACGACAACACGACGGGAGTCTTTGGTTTTCATCTGTTCCAGACCCTGCTTGTTTCGCCCGTCACGGCGGTTTGTCCTTGAGGTTGTTAGATGGAGTTCTAGGCGACCGTCTGACCGTTCTACGGGCGTTTTGAGCTGAATACCTGCGACTTCACTTTTGCGCAGGCCAAAGTAGGTGCTACGGAAGATGGTGTACTCGTAATCGCCGAAAAGATTGCGGGCTGTCTGGTCTATGATTTTGAAATCAGCCAACTTGAGCTTGCGGTTTTGGGGCAGAATATGGCTCTCTCCAATGTAAATTTTTTGTAAGGTATTCTGGATAAGGTTGCCACAGGCGACAGCATCGTTGAGAATAGCCATAAAAATCCCATGGGCTTGTCTGACGGTATGTTTGCTGTGGGTCTTGAGCATGCCGTTGATGAAGAGCTCGTAGTCCTCACGATTGAGGTCTTTGAGCTTGACGTGACCATATTTGGGGAGGAAGTGGTTGGTATAGATGCTGACCTTGTTGGCTTCGGTGTCAGGTGCCCATTGACCAGTTCTAGTCTTTTTATCGTAGTATTTTTCCCAAAACTGGTCAACGGTTAGGTTCTTGCTGATGTGATAGTCGCCTTGGTCGATTTTATTTTCAATCTCCGCGAGGGCTGACCGTGCTTCGGCAAGGGTTTTGAGACCGCTCTTGGTAACCTCTTGCTTGCGACCGTTGATCATGAAAGAGCGCCTGATGTAGTAACGTTTGCCCTTGGTGGTGCTGTAAGTAAAAATATTTGGGTAATTTGTTGGTATTTTTGTCATTGTTTTTCTCCTTTGTGATGACATCTGGACAAGGTCTTTTTCACGTCGGAGAGGTTGACATCACCCCCTTTCAGGTGTTAAAATGGGTATATTAAAGAGACCTGCTGAAAAGCTGGTTTTTACTATACAGGTTAAGTCCATCACTCAAACTTTGGTCAGGGAGAGTGGTGGATTTTTTATGCTGTTTTATTGGATTTACTTCGGTTACATTTCCAGCAGAGTGTCTGAAGGTTATCCTCGATTGATAACCCTCCCTTGGAAACTGGTATGATATGATCAACTTCGAGTAGTAACAAGCTTTGTTCAGCAATTGAAGCTGAGCAAATTTGACAAGTGTAACTGTCACGATTTTTGATGAATTCTCTTAGTTTTTTAGTCATTAAAGAGCGTTGTGCTTTAGCAGATTTACTGATTTTGATACGTTCGGATAAATATTCTGCAAGTGCTTCAAGCGTGTCTTCATCTAGTTTAATCGTTGTCCGTTGAGAACTGTTTCCTCCGGCACTAACATACTCAAAATAATAATGCGGAATGCTGAAGTGGATTTCTGGAACTCTGATTGATAGTTTTTCTAGTAGTTCCTTGTAATAATGCTTCTTAATGAATTTTGGTGGATTGAAGTCTGCTTCAATTTTTGCCAAGCGTTCATTGAGGTTGGTCTTTGCATTTGAAAATCGAGAAATAGTCTCGGCCATCTCTTGAATATGGTTGAGATTTTCTTCATTTGGCTTCAAATCAAAATATTTGGTTAAGTATTTGAATGGTTCCTCCGCAGCCTTTTTTACAACTGATAATGAAGTTTGATGGACATTGTGTGAGACAGTTTTAGTATTTCTTTCGCGATTGATGTTATGTTTACTAGTGTTTTCCGTAGAAGCCAAGTGGGCATATTTAAAGCGATCATTAGCCGTTGAAGTAAGAGATAGCTCACCGAAGGAATTCACATAGTTGGCTAGGTCGTTGTATTCATCAACGGCAAATTTGATAGCAGCTTTGTGTTCTAGAAACGACTCACTTCTGAAGTATTTTTCTTTTCGGAAATATCTAATTAGTCTATATAAGCCGTAGCCTATTCCCAATGCAAGGGCTAAAGGCCACAAAGTGATTAGTAATATGATTAAAATAATTAGTGCTATGATAGTCCCCATAAATTGATCCTTTTGTTATTACATCCCCACTATTTTCCTAAATTTTTCTTGTATCATCCTACCCCTCCCTGTAAATATCCACAACCTCTCCGATGATGGAGACGTGGGGGGGTTATTTTGTTTTAAATGTCCTACCGCAATTTGTGCAATGCCAGTTGTTTTTACCTTTTTTTCCAACTAAACCTAGCAACAATAATGGCCAAGCAATCAAAAAACCTATACATCCTACACAACCATTGAAACCTTTACGATCTTGGTTCATAAATTGCACCTCTGTGCTTTGGCAGTAGGGACAACGCTGTGCAAAAAATCCCATTTGTATACTCCTAAATATTAATTTCAGCTTTTAACGTGGATCAGTGGTTTGCACGTATTTTATTTTGTTGATGAATCTCCATCACCTCGCTGATGGTTCTAAGCGGTATTGGTGATGCTGTATCGATTTTATACGGTTACCCCTCCACCGGTGTGAAGCTACCGACTACCTCAAAGATTTTGATATGGGTGTCTTCGTTTGGTGGGAATGGGATGGTAAAGTCTGGGAACTGGTCTTTGTCTTCGTTGATAGAGACCAGAAGTAGTCCGTCATTGGTGGTGTAGACTTTTTTGAAGTAGTTCTTATCATCGACGACGACGACGCATTCTTGACCGTTATAGTGGCTAGTGCCGTAGTCTCTGAGGTAGAGGATGTCCCCATCGTCATAGTCTGGTGCCATAGACCAGCCATCAACCATGGTGGCGATGTCGTAGCGAGGTGGTTCTTCATCGGTGTAGACGTACTTGTCATTGTCGTAGTCATCGTAAGAGAAGCCTGTGGGTCCTGCTTTGGCAGCAGACGTGTAGTAGATTGTGAAGAGCGGTTGCTCTGCGAGTGCAGCCTCGTCTTCCTCACGTTCCAGAACCTCTCTAGCGTAGCCTAGGACGCTTTTTTTACCCTCTGGGGATAATTCCCTCACTGTCTCTATAATCGTCTCTGTGAGCTCGTCTGTGGGCTTCTGAGATGGTGGAGGAGTGACGGCAGAGAGGAGGGAGGGGGTTGGTTTGGAGAGATTAAATAGTTGTTGTGGTTCTACCCCTAAAGCGGCAGCGTAGGTTCGAATATCTGTTTCGTCTAATTGGCGTTTCCCATTCTCGTGGTTGGAGATAGTATTTTGTTTGAAACCTGTTAATTTTGACAATTCTGTTTGTGTCATTTTTTTAGATTTCCTGATTTCTTTAATAGAATTACCGAGTATATTCATTGGGTTTGTACCTCCTCTACCTATAATATACCACAACGAGATAAAAAAATAAATAAAAAAATCGCAAAAAGTGATAAAAAGTTGTTGACAAATATCTCAAAACGAGATATAATATAACCAAGGTCAGGGAAATGACCAAATAAAACGAAAGGAGAAAAGGCAGACGATGGAACACATCATAAAAAACCTAGTCGATAAGGAACTCACACTTCCAATCATCGTCCTAGGCTTAGCAAGAGAAGCCCGCTTATGGCACAAACAAGTGCTTGAGCACAGGCGGAACTTGCAAAACAAAAAGTAAGAGCAAGGGGCGAAAGCCCCAACCTATTATCTTTAGTGTATCATCATCTGCCCAAGAAAGCAAGATGAAAAAAGTCGTCTTAGTGTTAGGTGGCCTGTTGGTGGTGTCTTTTGTGGCACGCAAGGTCGTTGAGTGTCGGAGGAAGAAGAAATGACAGCGGAAGAATTTAAGGAACTAAAACAGAATCAAAAAGAAAATGCAGCCTCTTTAGCATATCTGCAAGGCTACATTAAAGGTCTTGAGGAACGACTTCGTCGGCTGGAGTCAGCTAGCCATTCTTAGGGAATTTGTTAGCTAATTCAAGCATCCTGTCGGGGTTTTTGAGGAATTCAGGAAGTAACAATTCCATCATTTTATCTTCAGTGGTTTTACTAGTAGCTGAATGTTTGGTAATTTGCTGAACAATTAAGTCAATAGTCTCGGTGTTGTTTTGACGAACAAGGTCAATAATTTCATCTAGTTTATTATGCAATCCTAGTAGAATGTTGTTGTCGGTATATTTATTAGTATTGTCAGCTACTGGATATTCTTGGTTAGACAAGAGTTCAACTGTTTCAGCTAGCCTTTGTTTAACAACCTCAACTTTATCCAGATCGTTGGTGACATATTTGATAGCTCTTAAAGTAGCGACGTCAAAAGGGATTGTTTCAGACTCTTCGATAATTGGAATAAGCGGGAGCTTTGTGGCTTGGCGATAACCAAATTCGTAAAATACATTAGCGTTGTGGGATGTCATATCAGCGATTACAAGTTCTGCAGTTTCAAGATAATTGATAATGGTTTGATCAATTCTATCAACTGAAGATAATTTATCAACTCTAATCACGTCGTAGCCGAATTGTTGGCACACAGGTGAAATGATGTGTTTTAAAACTGTATCAGAACGTTTTCTGGTATTAGAATTTTCCTCACCGATAGGGCAGACGATAAAGCAAGTTTTTTTATCCATAAGATTTCTCCAATCGTTTTTATTTCATTATACCACAAGAAAGGGGGTGGGGTTAAGTGACGAATAAAGAGAAGTTACGGTCTCGGTTTCTTCAGCCTAAAACTCGTCTACGAGAAGAACGAAGAAAACGAGAATTTACTACTCTATACATGGCTGACTTAATTGGATTAAAAAATCGTCGTCAGTATGAATTAAAAGAAAAAGGCCAGTTTCCTTTTCAAGACTACGAAATGGCAATTATTGCTGATAAGTTTGGAATTAGTGAAACGGATTTATTTTTCAGCTAAAATATCTCAAAAAGAGATAAACAACTACCCCACCAACCACAAGGCAGGGGTGGAGAAAGGAGGGGGAGATGAAGAAACGAATGATCGAACTAAATAGACGGTTAGAGCATTTTCAATGGATATTGAATCGGCTATCAAAATCAGACGAGGTACTCTATTTGGAAAAGGACTGGTATGATACACCGACTTTGATTTCTAAAGAAGATGCAAAAAAAGAAGTAGGACAAATTCAAAAAGAACTTGAACTACTTCAAAAGCGATCGCTTATTAGATGTATTTTGAAATTATTGCACCGATTTATTAAATTATAGCACAAATTAGAAAGGAGGTGAGGGGAGAGGGTGAAGTTTCAAAAAATAGTCACAATGGACGAAGGAATTACATTTCGCGATTGTGAAGTAAGAGAGGTTTCTGGTGAAATAAAAAAGCTCTTCCCAGAAGATAACTTGGTTGAAGTTATCGAAGAAGGAAAGAGTTACATATTAAGCACAAATTACATCATTTTACTTTTTTGATGATTTTGGCTTAGCTTGTGACAAAGCAGAACCAGCAATAGATTTGGTTCTCGACGATGATCGACCATCACGAAGAGCTTTACTTGCTTTAGTCGCAACGCTGCGTGATGTCTGTTTTGAATTTTTGACCATACCTATCTCCTTTCAGTTTTATTTGACTTTTCAATTCATAAGGAGGTTTGAAGCGGTAGGATTCTTCAAATTTTGAACTGATTTGTCATGACTATATTGTACTTTAAACATACATATTTGTCAATATATAGTTGTGGATAACTTTTAAAGCACAATATATAGTTGTGGATAACTTTTGGGAGGATAATAATGTGGAAAAAAATTGAACGGTTGATAATAGAGAAAAATACAACTATGTACGCAGTCAGTAAGAAGGCTGGTATCGGGCAAAATGTCTTGATTTCTCTAAAAGCAGGACGGACAAAAAGATTGTATTTTGACACTGTTGTCAAGCTCGCTGATGCCCTAGGTGTTAGCACGGAAGAATTCAGATAGAAAGGAGGTGAGGGGGATGAGCAATCGGGTGTTTTACGGAAACAAAAAACCAGCAAGCGCAGTAGAGGGCGATTGCTGGTTCAAGGACAATGAATTAACGGTATTCGAGGATGATTGGGAAAGTTGCGTAGACATCAACAATACCGTCGTGAATAACGCTCAATAATTCATTGCCATCAGCAAAGATCATTTTAGTTACTTCGGCACCTTTGATAGAGATGATTTCTCTACCTTCAGCAGATGGCGTCGAGTATGACACATTTTCGCTTTGCTTAAATTGGACATGGAAATAGTTCGGCTTCATAGTTTCCACCTCCTTTCTCTATTGATTTTGTGTGAATAAAGAGTGTAAAGGTTTACTCACAACATCATCATAGCAGGCGGGTGGTCATCTGTCATCGGTCTGGGGGAGGAAAATATGGACGACATTATTATTGGTTTGGCTGATCAGATTTTGGCTCAGTCGGAAACTTATGGCGAGGCCTTGTTGCTTATCCGGCAGGTTGAGCGAGAGGTTAGATTTAGAGCTTATGAGCATAAGGTGGAGTGATAGCTCTGCTATTTACCAAAAGAAAAAGCGACTGCGGAAACAGTCGCTCAAGAAAAAATACTTACTTAGATTATACCACAGGAGGCTAAAATGGAAAAGGCTTTTGATGGTTTTATTGAGTGGTTAAAGGGAGTTATCCTTGAAACTCTTGATAAACTGGTTCAGCTTCGGCTGATGGAACTTGAGGCAGACGTCTATACGTTGAAAGAGGTCGCTGAGAAATTGAGGATGAGCACTGATACGTTCAGAGCTTATCAGCACGAATATGAGGCTCTGGGTTTTCCTAAAGAGCTTCCGACAAAAAAATGGAAAAAGCTGGCGGTCTTAAACTGGCTAGCTGATAAAAATTAAGACTTCTGGACAAGGTCGAAAAATAAAGGAATAGGAAAATGAAAAAAAATGAAGTTAACACGCCGTCGCGGGTGACGAGGCTTGAGAAGTCTGTCAGGGCGGTTGAGTCGCAGCAAAAGGATGTCGGCTATCGTCTGAAATTGTTAGAAAAGACGACTAGACGACAGGAGACACTTATCGGTTGCTTGCTGGTGATTTGTGGGCTGTCGATACTAGTATCAATGTTGGCAGTTCATCTAGCTTTTCAGTCGGTTGATCGTATGCATCAACTGGATAGGCAATTTGTAGCACTTAGAGACGGTTATCGGGCAGACAGCAAGCGATTGGAGAATTTGCTGAAGTCTATTAACTCAGAATGGAGGTATATCGGTGATTAAGACGAACAAGAAATATGAACTACTTGACAACGACGTCATTTGGTACAAAGGTGTAAAACTATTTAGAATAAAAGCGTTGCGCGATTTTAGCAATGTCAAATCTGGGGAACTAGGGGGCTATTTAGAGAAGGAGGAAAATCTTTCTTCCTTTGGAGACGCATGGGTCTCTGATGACGCACGGGTCTATGGGGACGCACAGGTCTATGGTAACGCACGGGTCTATGGAGACGCACAGGTCTATGGTAACGCACAGGTCTATGGTAACGCACAGGTCTATGGTAACGCACAGGTCTATGGTAACGCACAGGTCTATGGAGACGCATGGGTCTCTGGAGACGCACGGGTCTATGGATACGCATGGGTCTATGGTAACGCATGGGTCTATGGAGACGCTGTGGTATCGTCGTCTAAAGATTATATTGTTTTCAAGAACACTTGGTCCAGTTTACGGTGGTTTACCTACACAACCTCTAACAAAAAGTGGAAGGTTGGTTGCTTCTACGGAACTGGCGAGGAGCTTATTCAAGAAGCATATCAAGACAGTAAGTTGTCTGGCGATTGTTACAAAATGTATGTTGAACTAGTCCAGAAATTAGAGGAGGCCAACAATGATTAAGCAATTTTTACTCAAACAAGCGATTAATTTTGTGTTCAAGTGTCTCAAGGAGAGCAATCTATCCAGCAGAGATAAGTTGCGCTTAGGCGACGCGCTTGGTCAGTTGTTTTGGCAGTTAGAGCAGGACTTGGACGATGGTCGGGGTCTGGTGCTGGAGCAGATGGCGATGTTGTTTGGTCACTATGTAGAGACCGGGGACTTTGAACATCTGGTCGATATTGCTCGGATTTTTGTTTGGGATGGGACGTCTGGGGAGGTGAAAAATGGTACAGAATAAATTATCAGATTTGAATAACCATCTGTTTGCGATGTTGGAACGCTTGGGCGATGAAGAGTTGACTAGCGAAGAGCTAGAAAAAGAAATTGAGCGCAGTAAGGCGGTTGCGAATGTTGCAGGAAAGGTTATTGATACTGGACGTTTGATATTGGATGCCCAAAAAACTGTAGCTGATTATAACGGCAAACGGACGGTCAATTTGGAGCTGTTGAATGGCTAGGCGTTCGTTGGGTTGGAAAGATGAGTATACTGCCTATTTGCGAGACATTATAACAGGACGACTAATACCTGAAGTCACTACTCTCGTCAATGGGAGGTTCGGTACGACGTATAGCAAGGTGCAGATTGCAGGCGTGTGTAAACGGTTAGGACTGAGTTCTGGCAAACATACTCATGGTAGGTCTCTGACTAAGGAGCAACACGAGTTTTTGGTTGCTATTAACAACGGGCGCACGGCTAAGGAAGTAGCAGAACTGCTTAATGCCGAATTTGGTCTGTCTTGGTCTGCCGAGAGAGTAAAGAACTACCGAGGCAACCACAAGCTAAAAAGCGGGCTCACAGGGCAATTTTCCAAGGGGCATGTGCCAGCAAACAAGGGCAAGAAATACCCAGGAATGCGCAATAGTGGTCAGTTTAAGAAAGGAGATAAACCTGCCAGCTACCTGCCGGTTGGCACTATCAACTATACGACTGACGGTTATCCCAAAATTAAGGTGGCAGAGCCTAATGTTTGGGAGTATCTTCATAGGCAGACTTGGGAAAAACACCACGGTCCCGTTCCTAAGGGATATTCGGTGGTGTTCTTGGATGGCGACAAGAGCAACTGGGACATTACAAATCTTGCCTGTTTGAGCAGAAGCGAGGTGGTTCGGATGAACCAGATGCATTTAATTACAGATAATCCTGAGTTAACCAAGGCTGGAATAGGTCTGGTTAAGTTGCAAAACAAGATTAGAGAGGTGAAAAATGGTACAACAGGAATTATTTGAAAGAGACCTTGAGAAGGTTGGTATGTATGGCCAAAAATCCCTAGAAGTAGATGGTTTTAAAGCTCTTATTCGGCGGACTCCTATGGGGCACCTGTGCGGTTACGTTGAAGTTCCTGAGGACCTTTCCGTAGACACAAATTATATCGATTGTCACGGAGGTGTTACCGCTGACCAATCAGACGTTGAGAGTTTTCCGACAACGGGACGTTATATTGGATTTGACTGCGCCCATGCCGGAGACTGGACTCCGTGGCATCAGGAAGGTTTTTACCGAAACTACGAGTTTGTGGTCGGAGAAATCGAGGGCATTGTCCGGCAACTGAAAAATCTTGAGGAGGTAACGAAATGACACAGGCGGAACGAATTAGGGAGTATTACAAATCACACCCAGCTGCCAGTTATGATGAAGTAGCAACAGCTGTCGGTACGACAAACAGCAATGTTAGGGTAAATGTCCACAAGGATAAAAAAGCTGGTCGGTGCGTCAAATTACCCGACGGAACGCTTGATTATTCTATCTCAATCCAACTCAACGAAGAGATTTTAGAATTTATTGAGCGTAAAAATGAAATGCGTTGGGAATGGATTGATATGCTTACGGATGCAGCAAGACGGTCAACTGATCCAAATGAAATGAGACTGCTTATCAAAGAAGCAAACAGATTGATGAAAGAGGTGACGAAATGAGTAAGGAAACATTGTATGAACTGGCGGATAAATTTCAATTTTTATATAACTTTGACTTCCAAGAAGAAGAAAGTGAAGACTGGTTAAAAGCAATGGAAGAAGTTGATGCCGCTATTGAAGAAAAGGCTGACAATATTGCTCGTTTCCAGAAAAACAGGAAAGCTAATATTGAAGCTCGGAAAGCCGAAATCAAGCGTCTTCAAGATTTGAACGAGCGTGACGAGCAGGCCATGGAAAACATGACTTACTATCTAAAGAATGCCATGGAGGTTACTGGTAAGCGAAAATTCAAAACAGATTTATTTAGTTTTTACATCAAAAAAAATCCGTTGTCCTTGGATATTGAGACAGAAAAATATATCGATGATGAGTACTTCAAAATCGAGAAGAAGTTAGATAAACGTAAGCTTCTAACGGATATTAAGGAAGGTTTAGTTGTAGATGGTGTGACAACCATGAGAACAGAAAGTTTGGTGATTCGATGAAAATTAAAAAAGCGACGGAAATTACGAATGCCGATGCCTGCTACCTCATCTATGGAAATCCGGGATTTGGTAAGACATCAACTATCAAGCATATTCCTGGGAAGACGTTAGTTATCAATGTTGATAAATCAGCCAAGGTTCTTGCAGGGGCTGACAATATCGATATCGCAGAAGTTGACACCCATAAGATTTGGGATGAATGGCTAAATACGGTTAAAGAACTTCTGGCAGGTGCTGCCAAGGATTACGATACCATCGTTGTTGACAACGTTTCTGAACTCTTTCGTGCTTGTTTGGCAAATCTGGGACGTGAAGGAAAAAATCATCGTGTGCCTAGTCAGGCAGATTATCAGCGTGTGGACTTCACTATCTTAGACAGTTTACGGGCGCTACTCCAGTTGAAAAAGCGTATCGTCTTCACGGCTTGGGAGACCAGCGACCAGTGGACAGATGAGAACGGCATGATTTACAATCGAGCTATGCCAGATATTAGACAGAAAATCTTGAATAATTTCCTCGGCTTGACTGACGTTGTCGCTCGTTTGGTCAAGAAGACAACAGAGGATGGCGATGAGGTGCTAGGGTTTATCTTACAACCGTCAGCCAGCGTCTATGCTAAGAATCGTCTGGATGACCGAAAGGGGTGTAAAGCGGATGAGCTATTCGCTGAGAAACTACCAGATAGACCTGATTAAGGGTATCAGGGAATCTATGTTGGCAGGACACAGACGTATCATGGTGCAGTCTCCTCCGCGTTCTGGGAAAACGGTGGTCATGGCGACCATTGCCAAACAGGCGACGGATAAGGGGCGTCAGGTACTATTTTTCAGCCACCGCAAAGAAATCAATGAGCAGGTCGCAGAGACTTTTAAGCGGGGTGGTGTGGATCTTTTTAGGGTCACCATCGGGACGGTGGGTAGCTTGGTTAGGAAACTGTCGAAATTACCACCGCCCGACCTGATATTAGTTGACGAAGCTCACCACATCAAGGCTAGCCAATACCAAACAATTTTAAAGTATTTTAGCCAAGCATGCCAGCTCTTCTTTACAGGAACGCCGATACGGTTGGATGGGTCTGGATTTCACGACTTAGCGGAGGATTTGGTAACAGGGAAATCCATTCGCTGGTTGCAGGAATCTGGGAACATCGCCCCCTTTCAATACTATTCTATCAATCTCTTGGATATGGCTAAGCTCAAAAAACGTTCTGGCGAGTTCACCAATAATTCGGTTGACGAGGCCTTGGACTTCAAAACTGTTCACGGCGACTACATCAGTCATTATGAGCGATTAGCCAAAGGGAAACAGGCTATCGTCTATGCCCATAGCGTAGAATACGCTGAGAGGGTCGCTAAGCGATTTTCTGACCATGGCTACCAATCTGCCATAGTATCTGGAAAAACGCCACAGAGCGAACGTGAGAGCTTGATGGAGGCATTTAGGCAAGGGAGGTTGACCATCATGGTAAATGTTAATCTGTTTACTGAAGGAATAGATTTGCCTGGTGTGGATGTCTGCATCATGCTTAGGCCAACAGCTTCCTTATCCCTCTATCTCCAATTTGCTATGCGAGCCCTCAATCCACGAGAAGGTAAAACTGCTATCTTGATTGACCATGTGGGCAACCATCTTCGGCATGGACTGCCTAACGATGACCGTGACTGGTCGCTGGATGGGGTTAAGAAGACCAAGAAAGCAAGTGAGAAATCCCCTGTGACCTGTGACGAGTGTTTTGCGACCTTTTACAGGGAGAAGATGGAAGATGGGAAGTGTCCGTACTGTGGCTTTGAAATGGTCAAAAAGAAAACTATTGAAGACCTTGAGCGGGAAGAAACTGACGGGGAGTTAGTGGAAATCAATCAAGGCATGGAGTTCGTCTGGTTGAATGGCGAACAGGTCGAGGTCAAGAGAGAAGAAGCTGTCGTTTATCGTCGTGTCATGACCTACGGCAGGCAGTACAGTAAATGCCAGAATCTGGCAGAATTAAAAGCATTTCGTCTTATACATGGCTATGCCCCAGGCTGGCTATGGCACAAACAAAAAGAACTAAACATTTGGAGGAATTAACCTATGTCATTATTTTCAGTAAACTACGAAGCAGCAGATCAATTTTCGTCTATTGAGGATGGTACCTATGAGGTATTTGTTTTTTCAGCGGAGCAGGCAGCTAGCCAAGGAGGGACAGACTTTCTAGATATTCGCCTAAAGGTTCGTGATGATTTTACACAGAAATTCCGAAACAATCTTATCTTTGACAAGGTATGGATTAACAAGCAAACCTTGCAATATCCAGAGTGGTCTCTACAACGCTATGCTAAGGCGGTGGGAATTCCTGAAAACGTGGAAGTCCAGTCTATCGAACACTTCCTTGAATTGATTAAGGGGAAAACCTTGAAAGTTACTGTTAAAAATGAGCAGTCAGAGTACAACGGCAAGACCTATGACAATCTCAATATCAAAAAGATGGAGCAGTCAACGCTACCTGCCTATGCTGGACAGGCACAGACCGCGTCTACCCCAGCGATTGATGATTTAGATTTGCCATTTTAACGCTATGCCTGGAATGGTTGATTATGCCCTTCACTACAAAAGGCTAGGATTTTCAGTCGTTCCAATCGATAAGAGCAGTAAGAGAGCTATCACCAAATTTAAGGACAAGACCTTTTCAGAGCACGAGATTCGTCTGCTCTGGAAAGACCGTCCGGATGCTAATATCGCTGTGAGAACGACAGATTTCTTTGTCATTGATATTGACGTGAAGGAGGATGTGAATGGCTACGATTCTCTGAGAGACTGGGAGTTAGCCAAGTACATACCGCCAACACTTTGTGCGACGACACCCAGCGGGGGCAGGCACATTTACTTGAAGAAGCCTCCTGAGGTAACCATCAACCAGGACATCAAAGTTCGTCCTGGAATTGATATCAAGGGCAATCCAAATAATTATGTTTTAGTTGCTCCAAGCAATAATCCCAAAGGTAAGTACCAATGGGACAAGTCGGTGGAAGAGATGGCGGTTGCACCAAATGAGATTGTGGCGATTTTACAGGCAGAGAAGCCAACACGGTCGATGAACTTTACCACCAATTATCAACAAGGCGAATTTTCGAGTAAAACCGCCAAACTCTTTGAGCAAATCGTCTTTGGTCTTGGGGATAAGGGCGGTCGAAACAATGCTCTGGCGAGTTTTGTTGGCGGTCTCTTGGTTCGTGGTGTAGACGAAGAGGCGGCTTATCTTTTGGCGAAGATAGCTAATCATTACACGCCTAGTCCTCTACCACAAGCAGAGGTAGATGCGACATTTGAAAGTATGCTTAGAAAGGAGTTGGATAGACGAGGTGGCTCTGGATATACAGAAAATTAAAGCGGAATATAATAATGTGATTCCTCACCCTGCGGTGACGGAAAAACCGTCAGACTGGCGAGAAATTCGGCTGGCTTGTCGGTCTTACAGGGAGAATTGGCTGGAACAAGCTCAGTGGAAGGAAACTCAGTACGGAACGAGAGAACAGCGTGAGAATCCACCAACAAGGCTCAATGAACTAGCAGTCGCTAATGGAATGGAGCAGATTTTGCACATTGTCAGTCTGCCTAATGAGAGGGTGGCAGTTTACGACCCTGACAAGGGCTATTACCACAAAGATCCTAGTTTTGCTTATCGTGTTATCAGGTTATTAGAACCGCATTTCAATGAGGCTAAAGCCAAGAACGTTCTCTTCATGTTGTCAGCAACTGCTAAAAAACATCAGTATGATGGTTTCTCTTGTGATTTCCCTGTGGGAGAGTTTAAAGATCCCAAGCGGTTCATCTTAGTTAAAAATGGGATTTACGACAAGAAAGAGCGGTCTTTGCGAGGCTTTACCCATCAATTCGTGGCGTTTTCGACCATAGGGACGGAATACGATAAATTCGCTAAATCTCCTGACCTCAACGGCTGGAATGTGGATGACTGGCTCTTGGATTTGATGAGTGGCGATGAGGAGCTGGTTACCCTTTTATGGCAGGTTATTTCTGCCAGTCTGAACGGGAATTACTCTTATCGAAAATCAATCTGGTTTGTCGGTGAGGGGAACGACGGTAAGGGAACCGTGCAGCAGTTGATTACCAATCTGGTTGGTATCAAGAATATTGCCAGTCTCAAGCTTAATCAGTTTTCGGAGCGGTTTGCCTTATCAATGATCGAGGGAAAAACTGTTATCATCGGAGATGATGTGCAGGCTGGTGTCTATGTGGATGAATCGTCAAACTTTAATAGCGTGGTGACGGGTGAGCCTGTCTTGGTCGAAGAAAAGAACAAGCAACCTTACACGACGATTTTTAAGAAGACTGTAATCCAGTCAACTAACGAACTGCCACGATTTAAGAATAAGACTAACGGGACTTATCGGCGGTTTACGATTATTCCCTTTAAAAAGACTTTTTCCAGCAAAGAGGACAATTGGGATATCAAAGATAACTACATCTACCGTGAAGATGTGCTTGAGTATGTACTGAAACGTGCTCTGGAGATGGATTTTGACCGCTTCATCGAACCCAAAGCCTCGCTGGAGGCCTTGGAGGAGTTTAAGGAATCCAATGACACAGTCAAAGCCTTTGTCAATGAATGGTTTCCACGCTTTGAATCGACCCGCCTGCCTAGTCGGTTTTTGTGGTGGTTGTATCAGGAGTGGTGCAAGGACGAGGGAGTGACCAAATTAACCAAACGGAAGTTTGAAAATCAATTGGCTAAGACTCTTCCAGTTGAATGGAATAAAAAACGTATGCGACCGACGGCACGATTTATACCTTCTGTTGATGTTCCAAAACATTATATCGGCTTTGCTTGGGGAGATGATGAAGCGAATGAGACAACAATGTGCTTTGTGAAACATTAAATGTTAACGTTGTCTGTTGTGTTAACGTTTGGAATCAAGAACGTTAACATGAATTAAACCTTATATATCAAGGGTTTGCGCTAAAATGTTACCGTGTTAACTTTCTTATCTATAGAAATAATAAAAAATAATAAATAAATAATATATATAAAGAGAGAACCTAAGTGTAACGTTAACTTTTGCGCTGTTTTGTGGTCTAAACCCTTGATACGACTAGGTTTGTGATGTTAACGTTGGCAAAATCAAGAACGGTAACATTTGGGAGGAATATGGAATCAGAACATAAAATACAAAATGATATTCGTGTTGGATTGACGGAGCATGGGTGCTTAGTATTCCGTGCCAACGTCGGAAAGGTCCGCATGGCTGATGGCCGCTGGTTTGACACAGGATTGCCGAAAGGTTTTTCAGACCTGTTCGGATTCCGGCCAGATGGACGGATATTTTTCATCGAAGTTAAAAATAAAACAGGTCGTCTTAGACCTGAGCAGGAAAAATTTTTAGAAAGGATGCGCCAAAACGGAGCGTTGGCAGGTGTTGCCCGTTCTGTAAATGATGCGATGGATATTATTAGATGGCATACACAGTAACGTTATATTTTGACAATATGGTCGATGAGACCCATTATTTTAAGAAAGAGGGGGAGGCTGCCAAGTGCAAAAGTGACCTTGAACGCAAATACCGTGGCCAGCGGTTGTATAAAGTGAGAATGGAGAAGGAAGATGAATAAACAAGAACTAAAAGAGCAAGTCTCAAGCCTGCCGTCTGAATTGATTTTCAAGAAAGTCATGGTCAACAAAGACAGCGTACTCGGACTGATTGACCGGCTGGACGAACCACAGAAAGTCACAGTTCCGAAGGTGGCTATTGATTATTATGAAAAATATAAAAATCAGATTTCTGGTTTTGACGAGTGGTTTGGTGACTTCTACGATTCTGGGTTCCTAGAGGAGTTCCCAGAGGGAGAAAAATTGGCGGAGTGGTTGTATGACAATACCAACGAGATAAACAATCAACGTGAACTGGCTTTAGCTAACCTCATTGTCAATGGGCCGTCTGCGGTTGAGGTGGAGCCAGAGAAGCTGTATACGGTGGAGATACCTGACCCACATAATGGAGTGTGGAGATACACCACTCTTGTGAGGTTAGAGCATAAAAAGATTCGTATTGTGATGGTAGATGACCCTCTTTGGAAACATAGTATAGCCCACCAATTAACGGAAGATGAAATCCGCAAGGACTTTGACTGGGCGTGGAATGCTGGGTTTGCGAAGGAGGTGCAGTGATGTATAGCGATGGAGAGTTGATTTGCCCGAACTGTTACCGCATTTGCCAAGATGAAGTTTGGCGTTGTAAAGACAATCATGTGGCAGACGATAGCGCTTATTGTTCTGAGCATTGTTTGCATGATTCGCTGTTTATAGTTTCCGAAGATATCGACAGAGCTTTGGAAGAGTTTAGAAAACGTGAGGAGGAGTAGATGAGACCTAAGAAACACCCCTACAACCGCCCCTTGTGGGAGCTGTACGAAGACATCCGTTATAGCGGCTCAGGTGAAATCATCAGAGTTCGCTACTACGAAAACAGGTTGACAGGCGAAAGGAGATAGGACATTGAGCAAGAAAGTCGTCGTAACCTTAACTGAGTCTCAGATTGTCGAGCTTGATGCACTAAGCAAATTTACAGGATGTTATACCAGGGCTGGTGCACTTCGTCATGCACTTGAGGAACAACTAAAAAAATTGAGCACAAACAAAACATTTGGAAATTACTTGGTGGATGAATGGAAACAGAAAAGAGCGAAAAAATGACCAACAAAGAATCCAGAATTGATGGAGGATAACAAGGGATGAAACTTGATGACATAATCAACAAACTAAGAGAAGAGATTGCTGAAAAAGACAGTCTAAATTTCAGTGTAGCTGATGAACGTGTACTGTCGTTCATATCAGTTTACAGGCATGGAATTGAGCCGTACAGGACGATAGCTAAAGAATGGCTTATCAGATTTGCTATAAACAATGGTTTTGTAAGAAACAAGCGGGAGGTGATAGTATGAAGTAATTGACAAACCTAATCAAGGTGGGCGATGAAGCCCCAGAATTTTTGAAGAAAAGAGGAAGCTAATATGAAAAAATTGAAGTTATTGGCATTGGCGCTAGGCCTATCAGCTCTGTTGGCTGGTTGCCGTGAAAGTGATCGGGTTTCTTATAATCTGTCGAAAGAGGCTGACAATTTTAACGTAGTCAGAAAAATCACTATTATCAACGCCATTAAAGGCGAAGTTTTGTATCAAGTGACTGGTAAAATGTCCATCGAGCAAGGCGAAAATCAGCTTGTCATCATTGCAGAAGATGATAAAGGTGAGTATAAAAAGCATTTCATAGGATTATCAGACAACGTGACTTATGTTGTCGAGGACATTACAGGCAAAGGTGTCAGCAATACGAAGTACACGCTTATTTTTAACCCGGAAATGATTATCCCTATTGATGCCAAATTGGCTGATTAAGCAAAGGAGGAAAAAAATGAATTATAAAGTAACAGTAGATGGCAGAGAAATTGAGTACGGTGCGTTGGTTACGGCATCCAGGTTCTCTGAAAAAGAGTGGAGTGCAATTTATCACGAAATTGTTAAGGAAAATCAGCCAGAACTCTATGCAGAGCATAAAGCAAATGATTTGTTGATTGAAACGATGGGTCAGCTCATTTGCTTAGAGGAGAGGTATGAGGCTTTACTTGAATTACTACCACAAGAGCAGTTTAGTTACTCTGGAACTCACCCAAAATGGGTCGCAGATGCAGTAAATGAAAATACGCTAGATAAAGAGACGACGCTAGACGATGTTTCAGATATGATGGAGCGGTGCGAAGATTTCGAGGAACTGAAAAAAGAATTGGTAGAGTATTTTGATTTAGAAGTAGGAGATTATTAAGAATGAACACAGCTATTGTTATTGCAGCTATTGTAGGGGCCGCGCTATTTCTGAACGTGGCCATGATTGGGTTTATCCTGTTGAAGATGATGAATAAGGTCGATTCTGAAAATAAAAAAACAAAGAGGTCAAGATGAGCCTGAACAAATGAAAGTATGAGAAGACAATAAAAAAGCCAGCAACGCTGACTCTTTGGATATAATCTCTTAACTATATTATATCATAAGGAGGGCGAGAAATGGCGAAAGATAAGACATCAGCCCATTATTTGTTGGAGGAATTGCGGATTATCCCGAAGTTGATTGCCGAGTTACGAGCTGATATCGAGGCTACTCGGAGCTCTGTCTTGAGCTCTCCGAAGTGGTCTGATATGAAAGTTCAAGGCGGTCTGAAATTGTCTCAGGAGGACAAGAACGTTGAGGTTGTCGATGTTACCGACTACAACACTAAGCAGATTGAGAATTTACTCAAACGACGGCAGGAAATCATTGACTTGCTGATGACCTTGCCAGACATGCTCCAGAGGCACGTCCTGATTACAACCTACGTCAACTGCCAGACCTTCGACGAGGCTATCGATAGGCTCGAAATGAACCGCAACAACTACTACATGCTGAAGCGCAAAGGCGTAGACAGTCTGAATCTAGTACTAAATCGTACTGAATCGGTACAAAATAATACTGGAACAGTACAAAATAATACTCAAAAATACTGATAGAAGTGGTATTATGGTATTATCAAGAAATAAGGGTAAGGCAGTAAACCTTACCTGACAAGGAGAGTTGGTCGAGGGGTTAAGACGGCAGTCTGTAAAACTGCTCTCACAAGAGGTCGCAGGTTCGATTCCGGCCGTTCCTGTAAACAGACCGACATAGATGTCGGGCAGAAGTCACTCACTGAGTGGCTTTTTTTATTTTGATTGGAGGTGATGGAAAATCGATATAAGGGAAAAGAAGTTTGTTGATGAGTACATCATCACTGGTGAGGAGTACACCGCTGCGATAAAAGCAGGTTATGCAGAGAGTACTGCTAAATCTGATGCTTATTTTTGGATTAATCCCGAAACCAAGAAAAACCAAGATGAAAAAAAGCGTAAGAAATTCAAACAAGAATCTTATGATTACTATGTCAAAAGAATGGCAGAGCTGGAAAAACAAAAAATCGCCAAGGCTGATGAGGTGTTGCAGGTGTTCACAGCGATTTTGAGGCAGGAGTTGACTGAGGAAGTGATTCAGCTGGATCCCACTAGCAGGCAGTTTATCAAAACCCAGAAAAAGCCATCTATTGCGGAAGTTATCAAGGCCGGTAGCGAACTGATGAAACGCTATCCGTTGGCTCTGGAAACGGAGAAATTAGGTCTTGAGATTGAGAAGCTTAGGGCTCAAGTGCTCGGCTCGGATGACGAAGAAGCTCATATGGCAGAATACTTTGAACGATTGCAGGAGGTTCTAGGAGATGACGAAGGGGAAATACACCCAGAAACAGATTAGCATACTAAAGCGAGCGGTATCTCGTGATTGGTACATGATGATTAACCACGGAGCGGTGCGGGCTGGTAAGACTAAGCTCAATAACGTTCTTTTTCTGATGGAGCTGTTGCGAGTCAAAAAGAATGCTGCGCTTGATGGTGTTGACAAGCCAATGTATATTTTGGGTGCTGTATCATCAGGAACCTTACAGACCAACATCTTGCGTGAAATCACAAATGACTACGGGCACGAGTTCAAGTTTGACCGTCACGGCAATTTCACATTATTTGATGTTTATGTGGTCACGACGTTCACGGGTTCTATTGTCGGTCTCAGAGCGATTCGGGGGATGACAGCCTATGGGGCTTACATCAATGAGGCTTCCTTGGCCAATAAAGAGGTTTTTGATGAAATCAAGAAGCGGTGTTCAGGGCGCGGGGCAAGAATTATCTGTGATACCAACCCAGACCATCCCAAGCACTGGCTGAAAGTGGATTACATTGACAAGGCGGACGGTGAGACGATTGTTTCAAATCATTTTACAATTTTTGATAACAACTTTTTGGGAAAGGGCTATGTTGATAACTTGATAGCGACGACGCCTAGCGGGATGTTTACAGAGCGAGGTATCTATGGGCGCTGGGTTATCGGCGAGGGAGCTGTTTATCGTGATTTCAGTGAGGATTGTTATCTCCTAGCTGAGAAAGTGCCGACTGACGACATTGTTGCATATTTTGCTGGTGTTGACTGGGGGTATGACCACCACGGGGCGATTGTGATTTGCGGAAAGACCGCAGACGGTAGGGTCTATCTGTTAGAAGAAGTGGCTAGACAGTATCAAGAAATTGATTTCTGGGTAGAAGTCGCTAAAGATATGAAACAGCGCTACCCTAGATTGAAGTTTTGGGCGGATAGTGCGAGACCTGAGCATGTTGCGAGATTTCAGCGCGAGGGGCTGAATTGCCACAACGCAGATAAATCTGTTCTGTCAGGTATTGAGCAAGTGGCTAAGCTGATGAAGCAGAACTGCTTTTTTGTGGTGGCAGACAAGGTCACAAAGTTCAAAGATGAGATTTATCAGTATGTTTGGAATGAGAAAAGCGGTATGCCTCAAAAACACGATGACGATGTGCTAGATGCTCTGCGATATGCGATTTATTCTCAGGTCGCTGTTCGGGATTGGTTGATTTAGAAAGGAGGAGATATGCTACAAACAGAGAATATATACGACCTGTCAGCGCGTATTAAGCGCTTGGTCAATGCGGATAGGTATAGTCCTGCTAAGTCTGCTATGCGCCAAGCCATGGCTTATTACAAGGGCAGGCATGATATTTACGACTATAGGCTCTATTATTTTGACAATAACGACCGTCTTCAAGAAGAAAAGTACCGAAGTAATACCAAGATTGCTCACGGCTTTTTCACGGAGCTAGTTGATCAAAAGGTACAGTATTTGTTGTCTAATCCTGTTGAGGTGACGACCCAACAAGAGGGTCTGCAGGAGTATTTGGACGATTATCTGGACGAGGACTTCCAGCTGATGTTGCAGGAGTTGGTAGAAGGGGCTAGTCAGAAGGCAGTCGAGTATGCTTTTTGGCGTTTGGATGCGTCTGGTCGCTTGGTTTTTCGGTCGGCGGATGCCCTTAGCTTTATCCCTATCTATGATGACAATGCCCAGATGGTGCAGGCTATCTACTATGTGGACGATGAGATTGTCAAAAGTGGTCAGAAAAAATCGGTGATTCGCATCCAGTTCTGGACAGAGGAGCAGGTTTTCTATTTCATCTACCTTGACGACAAGGTTGAGCTTGACACGGATGTTGCGGTCAATCCTGCCTATCATCGTCTGGTCAAAAATGAGAAGACAGGTGAGGTTTTAGGCAAAGGCTATGGCCGCTTGCCGTTTTTTGTGCTTGAAAATAACCGTCAGAAGACGACAGACTTGTTGCCGATTAAAGATTTGATAGATGATTATGACTTGATGGCTTGTGCCTTGTCTAATAATTTGATTGACTTTGACCACCCCATCTATGCAGTCAGGGGGTACAATGGCGATAATCTGGATAAGTTGACGATAAACCTGAAGACGAGAAAGACGGTCGGCGTTAGCGACGCTGGTGGTATCGATGTAAAGACTGTAGATATTCCCATCGAAGCTCGCAAAGAAAAGCTATTGATTGACAAAGAAGCTATCTATAAATTTGGCATGGGCTTTGATAGTTCGCAGGTTGGTGATGGCAATGTGACCAATGTGGTCATCAAGTCGCGGTATAGTCTACTGGACCTCAAGTGCAACAAGATTGAAATTCGGTTGCGCAAACTCATCAAGCAGATGGTCGAGTTGATTGTCGAGAACATCAATGTCTTACACGACAAGTCTTACGACACGTCGGATATTGAGATTGCCATTGTCCGTGATGTCATGGCTAACGAGGTGGATAATGCCAATATGGCGAAGACGGAAGCTGACACTAAGCAGGTGGCGGTTCAGACCATTTTGGACGCTTCCAGTAAACTAGACCAGCGGACGGTACTGAATTTGCTTGCTGAGGTGCTTGAAATTGATCCTGACGAGGTTGAGAAGGCTCTTGAGGAGGAAGGGTATACCAGCGATTTTGCCAAAGAGACGGAGGTAGAGGATGGCGCTGAACCAGTACCAGAAGGAAATCGAGAAGCTCTTGACCTTGGAGGAGAAGCGGGTCAATAGGGCAGTTTTTGACCTCTATGTGACTACAGTAAAGGACATCAAACGGTCCTTGCTCTTGGAGTATCGGGCAGTCGAGAAATTGTCACGGTCGCAGAGGATGGACTTGTTACGCATGCAGGCGCTCCTAGACACCATAGAAAGCCGTGCTCAGGCCTTAGAGAAGGGTCTAGGTGTTGTTATACCAGACCACCTAAAAAGAAGCGGAGAGCTGGCTTATAATGGCTTATTTTACGAGTATGAGAGCACTCATGGTCGGTTAGACTTTGCTTTGCTCAACGAAGAAGCTCTCAAAACCATCATCGAGACACCTGTAGCCGGATTTCGTCTATCCGAACGGCTAGAAGGCAATGTTGAAGACTTGCGAAATAACATTAATAACGAGCTGACGCGGTCGTTTTTGCATGGGGATAGCTACCAGAAGGCAGCTAAAAGGCTGTCTTTGGTTGGACAGGCATCCTACCAAAGGGCGATGAGGATAGTCCGAACAGAAGCTGGCAGAGTATCAGCAGTCAGTCGTCAGCGGTCGCAGACTTACGCTCAAGAGCTGGGCGTTGAGTTTGAAAAAGTCTGGATGGCAGTGCTTGACAAGAAAACACGGCACAATCACGGTCGACTAGATGGGCAAAAGGTGGCGCCTGATGAGTATTTCACCTCGCCCAGTGGCAAGAAAGCTCTGCAACCTCACATGTTTGGGGTAGCGAGTGAGGACATCAACTGTCGTTGTAGGACGATTTCACGCTTGAAAGGCGATGATACACCTCTCTCACGCCGTGACAATGAGACGGGTGAGGTTGGCGAGTGGAAGAATTATCAGGAGTGGGCAGAGAGCAAGGGTTACGCGAAGAAACCGAAGCCTCAACCTGATATGCCTGAGTTGCCTAAGGGTATCCGCTGGAACCCTGATACAGGACAGTTTGAAATCAAGGGAGGTGCTGGGGTCAAGACAACAGCTGAAGTCATTAAACGCTTGGAAGAGGCGAAAGTTAAGAACGGCGACGGATTTAGTCAAAAGGCTAATAAGTTTTTGGATTGGTTGAAAAACTCTATTTTTGATAAACCGATTGAACAAAATCAAAAAGAATTGTATAATAGATTTAAGTTTGATAGAAAATATTCAGCAGTAGAATTGACTAAAAAGTTACATTCCGAGTTTGGTATGACAGTTAGCGAAACAAGCAGGACTAGATTGCCTCAACTCGCTTTGGAGCAAACTTATTCTATTCTAAAATCTTTTGAGAACATTTACGATATGTTGCCCGAAAAAATTCCGAGAGTTCGAGCAATACCTAAAACAAAAGCAGGAGATGCTATCGCTTGGTATTCACGATATGCAAGTTCGAATACTCCAATTGAATTTGGAATCAATGTCAGCAAGTTCCTGAATGCAGATATTTTGAAAGCTACGGTCGAATATAATATAAAATCAGGATGGTTTTCTAAAAATAGTTCTCCAGATCACATTATGATTCATGAGTTTGGACATCATATTGATTTTCAGTTGTCAAAACTGATGTCAAAACAATTTTCAGATGACGTTTTTAGAGAACTGGAAAAATCAAATCCTGACAAATATAGAGTTTCAGAAGTTGGTAAATTGACGGGTGGATATGCTCATGAATATTACAAACAGAAACGTAGCAATACAGAAACATTTGCTGAATTATTTGCTGAAGCCTACGGTGAAACACCAAGGAAAATTGCAGATGATTTCAGAGAGGTTTTTGAAAGAAAAGCGAAAGAGGTACTAAAGAATGCTAACCGCACCTAAAGGATATAAATATTGGATAGATGGGGATTATGGAACTGAATTAAGTTCTGATGCCCCCGATTGGGCAGTCGAAGAGTTTCGCAACTACCAGAAGATGATGTCGAACTCAGGGATTTCAGATGATAACGGCGTTGCTATACACTATTAATCGCTTCGACTATGTTTTTTCAGAAAGGAGTTAGAACATGTCAAAAGACGACTATTTTGTGATTGTGTACGAGGTACTGAAATACCTCTATACCCGATTGAAGCAGGGCAAGCGCCCAGATGTTGAACAACTGACAGCGACTTTTTACCTGATTCCTGAAAGTTACTGGGGCTATATTATTGCCAGTTTGGTCGATGAAGGCTACATCACGGGCGTTTCTCTGGTGCAGACGGTGGAGGGGCGTCAGATTGACGACATGTCAGGCGTCGCGATTACACCGAAAGGGATTCAATATCTGTTCGATAATCGGTTGTTTGAGAAAGCTAAAAAGACCTTGAAAGATATTGGAAATCAAGGTATGATGTTTTAGATTAGCACCCCAGCGGTGCTTTTTTGCTACTCAAAATTACTTGAAACTACTTAATTTTACTTAACACAGGAGAAAAAAATGAATAAACGGATTAAGAAGAAATGCTTGTTAGCAGAGTTACAGCGAGCTAACAACCTGCAACAAGAGGTCATTGAATACTACGGCAACCAGCTAGCTCAGGTCAAGCGAGAGATGGCAGAATTGCGGGCGATTGTGGAGCAGAACGCTGAGGCTGTCAACAACCGCTTTGACCTGCTAAACAAAGCCGTCGAACAATGGCTAGAGCAGTCCAAGCAGGAGATAGAGGAGATTCAGTTGCGTGCCAACCTTGCTGAAGCTGACTTGCTTGAGCGTTTAGAGGGCTTGCTTCAAGTAGTCTATTCACAGAATGTGGAGGCTACGAGTTTTCGCTTTGACCAGTTGGAGGCTGAAAATAAATCGATGCGAGTTGATTTAGATAAGGCAATTATCGAGTTTAGAAAAAACAAGAAAAAAGGTCTGTTTGGCCGTAAATAAGGAGAAAAGCAATGAAATATCGCAAGAAGCCAGTTATGATCGAAGCTATTCAATTCAATGGTGCGAACTATGAAGAAATCAGAGAGTTTATTGGTCAAGATACCTTGTGCTCAACTTTGAGTATTGTCATTCCTACTCTTGAAGGGAATGTCGTAGCTCAAAAAGGCGATTACATAATCAAAGGTGTCAGAGGGGAGTGCTATCCTTGCAAACCTGATATTTTCACAGAAACATATGAACGAGTAGATTAGGAGGTGGTCACTCATCTTGACAGCAGGAAAGACTGCTATAAACTACTTTAAATTACTTTAAACTGGTCGAAACTGACCAGTTTTCTTTTTGCCCTGTCGAATGGCGTTAAACTAGGCATAGCTAGGGTCTGGGGGCTATATCCTGGGCACTCCCAGCCGGAGAGAGCCCGGCATAAAAACATCTATGGAGGTACAACCGATGGAATGGTTGAAAACAATTATTGAGAAGCACACAACGGACGGGGCTACTGATGTTGAAGCGGTCATGAACGCAGTCAATACAGAATTTCCCAAGCACGCAGTGACCAAGGCAGTCTACAATGAGCAGGCTGATAAGTTGAAGGCTGCCAATGAGACGCTTGAGACCCTCAAGAAGTCCAATAAGGACAATGAGTCTTTGCAGGCTGAACTGAAATCCTACAAAGAAAAGGTAGTGCAACTGGAAACAGAAGCTAAGGAAACAGCCAAAAAGCAATCAATTAAGGATGCTCTAACAGCTGCAAAGGCGACCGATGTGGACTATCTCATGTATAAGCTGGGCGAAGTAGAGGTCGGCGAGGACGGTCAAATCAAGGATTTAGACAATAAAATCAAGGACTTACAAGCGAATTTACCGCAATTCTTCGAGTCGGCAGTTGGTGCAAAACAGACAGACGGCTATAAGTCTCTAGGAGGAGCTGACCTTGGCAAAGGCAAACAACCAGAGGCGCAAGATGTGGCTACCGTCATTTCTAACAAGGACGTGAATCTGACACAGTTCCTTGAACAACAAACAAAAGGAGTATAAGACAAAATGACAAAAGATGTTACTAAAATTTTAGATGTGATTACCCCGGAGATTTACAATACCTACATGCAACAGTATACGGCTGAGAAGTCTCTGATTGTTAATTCTGGGGTAGCTATTGCGGACGAGCGTGTTTCTAAGATGATTACAGCTGGGAATACCTTGGTCAATATGCCGTTTTGGAATGACCTTTCTGGTGATGATGAGGTACTAGGGGATGACGTAGAACTTGGTACTGGCAAAATCACAGCTGGCAAAGATGTCGCTGCGGTGATGTATCGTGGGCGTGGCTGGGCAGTCAATGAGCTGTCTGCAGTGATGTCTGGTGACGACCCAATGCGTGCTCTCTTGAGTCGTATCGGTGACTACTGGCTCCGTCAAGAGCAGAAAGTCTTGCTGTCTGTGCTGAAAGGTCTCTTTGCGTCTGGTGGTGCTTTAGCAAGCACTCACCTACTGAATATCGCTTCTAAGCCTATCACGGCTAAAGAAGTATTGAATGCTAAGCAATTGCTGGGGGATGCCGCAGATAAAATCAAGGTGATTGTGATGCACTCTGCTGTCTATACCAAGCTGCAACAAGACAACTTGATTGTCTATATCCAGCCTACGGATGCGACAATCAATATTCCAACTTATCTGGGTTACCGTGTCATTGTAGACGACAGCAACGCTCCAGCAGGTCAAGAGTACACGACTTACTTGTTGGCAAAAGGGGCGTTTGGTCGCAATACAGGAACGCCTAATCGACTGACAACTTTTGAAACCAACCGTGTAGCTGCTAAAGGCATTGACGAAGTGTATACTCGCCGAGCCTTTGTCTTCCATCCGTACGGCGTGAAGTTCACAGACACGACTGTTACAGGCAATACGCCATCTAACACTGAGCTGGCAACAGCCAATAACTGGTCTAAGGTTTACCAAGACAAAAACATCGGTATTGTGGCCATTCGTCACAAACTGGGTTCTGACGACGTTTAAGGGGGGAGAGGTATGACTAAGTACATCACTATTGACACGTTTACAGACACGCAAGACGAGGGTGTGAGCTACCCAATCGGGGCGCTCTACCCTCGTGAGGGCTATGAACCAAGTGAAGAACGCATCAGGGCACTTGAGACTGGAGATAACGCTAAAGGGATTGCTCTGATTAAGGCGATTACCGAGCTACCTGCTAAGTCTTCTGGTGCCGAGGTAGCTGAAGAGGTCGAGAAGCCTAAAAAGACGACAAAGCGGACGAAAAAAGCCGATGATGCAGCTGTTGTAGAGGAGTGAAGAACTCCTCTTTTCTTATCGAGGAGGTGAGACATGATTTCATTACAAGAAGCTCAGGCGTTAAACCCAAATGCCAGTCAGGCGATGTGCGACGGGCTAGAAGTCATGGTGCGCCGATTGACCAACAATAACTTTCAAGCGCCAGCCTTTCGCTTGTCCGGATTGACGCTGGAAAACGGAACGGCCAAGGGGCTATCTGGTCGGTCGGATATCTTTCGAGTCGGCGATAGAGTCGAGATTAACGGCACGGATTTCAACGATGGTCTCTACACGGTCACAGAAGCCTCTGACGGCGTTTTACGTTTGGATAAGGGATTTATACCAGAAACGTCAAAAAGCGCCATTCTGACCAAAATAGACTACCCTACGGACGTGATGGAAGGGGTCAAGAAGCTGTTAGCTTATGATGCCAAGATGGGGGATAAAATCGGGGTCAAATCCGAGAGTGTTGCCAGGTGGTCAGTAACCTACTATGACATGACTTCATCAGAGAGCAAGGAAGGTTATCCTACTGTCCTGCTGGGCTTTTTGGACAAGTATAGGAAGATTCGGTGGTCGTGATGATTGAACTGGAAATCTTGTCCTATCAGAAGCAGGGAAAGAACAAGTTAGGTCAGGCGGTCTATGATTTGGTTGAAGCCGGTAAGGTCAAGGGTTATCTGGACATGTTATCAGGCAACGAAACGGACCGTGCAACAGCCTTGTCAACGAGTACCCATATCTTTCTGACTAAAGAGATGATTACCGTGACCAATAAAGACCGTTTACGTTACGGTTCGCAGGTCTACGAGGTGACTTTTGTGGACAATCCTGTCAATCTGGGGCACCATTTGGAAATTTATCTGAAGGTGGTGTCCTGATGGAGTTTGTTGACAACAGCGCTAAAGCTAAGGCGTTGATTGAGAAAAAGGCGATTCAAGCCTTGATTAAGGCCTGCAAGCTGGTCGAGGGTCAGGCGGTGGCGCTTGCTCCTGCTAAAAGCGGAGCTTTGCGAGACAGTATCGCCTACAAAGTTGATGAAGCGACTTTGATTGGTTACGTCGGCACCAACGTCGAGTACGCCATTTATATGGAGTTCGGAACGGGTGAGTTTGCAGAGAAAGGCGATGGACGAAAAGGAGGCTGGGTTTATAAAGCACCGGATGGGAAGTGGTATTTCACTTATGGTAATAAGCCTAAGCCGTATCTACGTCCTGCTTTTCGGCGAAACAAAAAGCGTATCCGAGCCATCTTAGAAGACGCTTTGCGTGAGATTGGAGATTAGACATGGAGAATGTGATTGCAACCTTGACTGAGTTGTTTGAGGGGATTGTTCCTGAGAGTCATTTTTTATCAAATCCTAGCGCTGATGTGCTGTATCCTTATCTGGTCTTCTCCTATGAGGCGGAACAACGCGAATGGGGGCAAGACGGCGCTTATATCGATGTGGATATATTCGACAATCGGGGCGAAAACCAAGAACGGATTGAGTTCTTGCTTGGTCAATTGAAACGTGAATTAGAACACAAGGCGGTCATGGCGGAAGATTTCTACCTACGCCTGCGCTATGAGGGGTCTAATCCCCTTGATACTTTATCGGATGTGTTGCAACGGCGGCATGCCCGTTTTTATGTAACGATAGATTGGAGAAGGGAATATGAATAAAGCTGTCAAAAAGACAGGGTATGCAAAGAGCACTCCTCAGAGTTTTATTGTCAATGCTGGGGCAATTTATAAAAATTTAAAATGGAACAGCGAATCAAGCCAGTGGGAAGGAGAGCGTTTTGGCGCAACAGCTGGCGGTAATAAATTGGTTGTTGAGCAAGAATACCGTACCATCGAAATTGACGGCGTCTTTACGGCTGCGGTTGGTCAGAAGGTGTTAAAAAGCCAGACGGCTAAGTTGGAGGTCAACGCCAAGGAGTTGACCGCTGAAAATCTGCGTATGGCAATCAACGGTGTGGTAACAAGTGGTGACGGTTCTACTGCACCCACAGATTATAAGGTTTTGTCTGCTAAAGGCAAGTTGGAAAAAACAGACTATATCAAGAACCTTGGTCTGGTGGGGACGGTGTCAGGGACTGATAAGCCTATCATCATTATCTTAGACAACGCCTTGTGTACGTCTGGCCTTGAGTTTGAGACCAAGGACAATGAAGAGGCGGTGGTGACCATGACCTTTGAAGCGCATGCCAGTGAAGACCAAATCGAAGACTTGACCTTGCCATGTCGGATTTACTTCCCACCTGTAGCAAGCGAGGAGGTGTAGAGAATGGCTGACAAGTTGACGATGCGTGAGCTAAACGGTGGCGATATTTTCACTATGCTAGCTATCTTGGGCAAGTTGGATATCAAGGATGAGGTGGTGGAACTTTTGGAGCGTCAGTACGGTTCTGGTAACACGTTGCCTACCCTGAACGACCATAAGAAAAAGAAAGCGACCAAAGCGGAGCAGGAAGCGCAGGAACAGGCTATCGAGTTGCGCGGTATGCGTGTCCTGACTGACATCGGTTTTGCGATTTTGCGCCATGTTGGCGATGTTAAGAATGACACCAATACTTTTCTGGCTGATTTAACAGGAGTGAGGCGAAAAGAAATTGAAGGTCTATCTATGCTTGCTTACACGGCTTTGTTGGTTGATTTTGCGAAAAAACCAGAGCTAAAGGATTTTTTCCAATCTATTGCTTCTGTCTTGGGCTAGACCTCAACCAGCTCAAGGATATTCTCTTTAGACGATACGGAAATCCAGAAGGCATCTTGAGGTCTTATGACCTAAAGGGTGCCCTGGATTTCTTTTTGTATGTCTTTGATGAAGAGGATAAGGAAGCATTGACCAAGATTTGGTTGGCTAAGGAGGTTGATATGACCTTGGCTGATTTTATCACTAAATATTCTAAAAAAGCCTATATTAAACGTTTAGACCAGCGAACGCAGTCAGTTGCTAAGGATAAGCGAGCGTTAGAACAGGCGGAAGCCATTTTGAACATGGGTAGAGGAGAGGAGGTACTGCTAGATGGAATTGTTTAAACTGTTTGGCTCAATTGGCATCAAAAATCAAGATGCTAACAAGGCGATTGACGAGACAACAGGCAAGGCAAGAGAATCCAGCGGGAAAATCACTGATACCTTTAAGAAAATGGCTGGCTTTTTAGGGACGCTATTTGCTGGTAAGGCGATTTTTGATTTTGGGAAGTCGGTTGTTGAAGCAGCTGCAACAGCTAAGGCCATCAATGCTCAGTTCGAGTCTGTTTTCGGCGAGTTGGAGCCGATGGCACGACAGACAGTTAAGAAGATGTCTGATGAGATGGGGATTTTGCCCAATCGTCTGAATCCGATGTTTTCTAAGCTGTCCGCAAAGTACAAGGGTCTTGGTGCGACGACGGAAGAGGCGATGAATTTGGCGGCTAGGGGGACGACCTTAGCGGCAGATGCGGCAGCCTTTTACGACAAGTCGCTGGAGGACACTTCTAGTGCGCTGAATAGTTTCATCAACGGTAACTATGAGGGTGGTGAGGCTATCGGCTTGTTTGCCAATGAGACCCAGCTCGCCAAGTGGGCGTCTGATAACCTTGGTGTCAGTTGGAAAGACCTAGACGAAAAGGGCAAGCAGATTATCCGTCTGCAATTTGCGGAAGCTATGCAAGAGGCGTCTGGTGCGATGGGACAGGCCAGCCGTGAAGCTGACGGCTACGAGAATGTCATGGGCAACCTCAAGCAGGCATGGGAGGACTTTAAGGCTGTTATCGGTGGTCCGATACTAGCGCCTGTGGTTGCTGGTTTGCAACTAGCTACTGGTTGGATCAATAAGCTAGGGGATAAATTTCAGCAACTACAACCGAAAATCGACCTTTTCAAAGAAATTGTCGTTTCAATGTATGATGTTATCTTTGGTTCTCAATCGAAAAAAGATAACGCTGATTTCATGACCTCTCTTGGCTTGGACGAAGCGACGGCGACCTCTATTGTCAACATGGCGGAGTCTGTTCGCATCAGTTTTGAAAATCTTTGGGAGACTGTCAAAACACTCGGTCGTTTGGTTGGTGACTTCATTGCTGATTTAGCAGGACTTACGGGTAGTGAGGCTAATGTCGAAGGCATTGCTGGTGTTTTTGAGGAGTTAGCTAATTTTCTTGAAGAGGCCACTGGCAAGGTCAGGGATTTTGTTGAGTGGTTTGAAAAAGGCGGAACTGGCGTTGACCTCTTGAAATCAGCTGTTGTCGGCCTAACGACAGCTTGGACAGGCTACAAGGTTGTGACTGGTATTATCCAAGGGATTGAGACAGTCAAAAACACTTTGTTGGCTATCGGAAATGGCTTGATGCTGGCTCGATTTGTTCAGACTGGTGCCCTAACAGCAGCGGAAGCGACGCAGGCGGCGGCTACGATGGGGGCAACGGGAGCTTTTCAGCTATTCAACACTGTTTTAATGGCCAATCCCATTGTCCTGATTATCGGACTAATCGCGGCACTCGTTGCTGGTCTTGTTTGGTTCTTTACCCAGACAGAGACTGGGCGGCAGATGTGGCAGTCCTTTATGGACTGGTTATCTGGTGCTTGGTCTAGCTTTGTCGAATGGAGCAAGCCTATATGGCAAGGGTTAGCGGATTGGTTTGTTCAGTTTTGGGAAGGGCTCAAACAGGTCTTTTCAGCTGCTATGGATTTCTTGGGTTCTTTTTTACAGGGGGCATGGGAGACCATCAAAACTGTTGTGGTGACGGTTTGGGATGTTATCAAGACCAATATTGAAACGGTCATTACGGTTATCTCTGGCATTATTACAGCAATCATGCAGGCGATCAATGGCGATTGGTCGGGGGCTTGGGAAACCATCAAACAAACAGCCAGTGCTGTTTGGGAGGGGATAAAATCCAACATTGATAGTGTCATCAACGGGATTAGCAGTATTGTTTCTAACGTTATGGGTGGCATTAAAGATACCGTCGGCAAGATTTGGGACGGTATCAAGGAAAAAATCTCTGGTGCCATTGATGGTGCTAAGAATGCGGTTAAGACAGCGATTGATACAGTAAAAAGTATCATGAACTTTAGCTGGAGTTTGCCTAAATTGAAGTTGCCCCGGATTACCATTTCAGGGGGATTCAGCTTGAAGCCCTTGAGTGTTCCAAGTTTTGGCATTGAGTGGTTCGCTAAGGGTGGTATTATGACCCAACCAACAGCTTTTGGCATGAATGGTGCCAATGTCATGATGGGCGGCGAAGCTGGCCCTGAGGCGATTTTGCCGTTGAATGAGCAGACGTTGCGCCCTATCGGTCAGTCTATCGCTGAGGCTTGGGGTGTTGGTTTGTCAGATAACAGGGACTTGCTAGAGCGAATTATTGAGCTCTTGCAGGCTATTTTGAACAAAAACGGTGATGTTTACCTCGACCTTGAAAAAGTCGGTCGAATGACCTATGAAGAGCACGGCAGAATTATGGAAAGGAGTGTTTAGATGACCGTTGAAGTAAAAGTTAATGGCGTGTCGTCACGGACGGTTCGGGGTTGTTTGTTGACAACTCTTGGTGACTGGTCAGGCTCTGCTCCTCGATTTGTAGAAGAGACTGTCTATGGCATGAACGGGGTCAATCGAACCATTGAGGCTTATGGAGAGACAGAGCGAAAGCTCGGTTTTCATTGTGAATCCTTTGAAGCAGTTGGTCAGATTATCCGATTCTTCCAAGGAATGGATAGACGTTTGGAACTCTGGCCAGTGCCTGACAGTTTTTATTACTTCGATTTCAAAGAGAGCGAGTATCAATTTCACCATAAACAGAGCTGGGACGTGACCATCACGCTAGCCATTAAACCTTTTCGTTATTTGCTTGGGGTTGAGCCTATTTCTCTGACGGATTCTGGGGCAATTCGTAATCTAGGGGATGTCTTTAGCGAGCCTAGGGTAACGATATACGGTAGCGGCGCAACGAGCCTGACCATTGGTAAGCAAGTCATGCGGCTTACTCTCGATACCAAGGCTACGATTGAGTGCCGTCATGGTTTCCAGAATATCTATGATAAAAATGATGTGATCAAGAACAGCATTCGGACATCAGGGACCTTCTTTGAGATTCCAGCCTCTAGTGACCCAATTGGGGTTGTCTTAGGGGACGGGATAAGCCGTGTTGAGATTGAACCGAGATGGAGGTTTCAGGTATGATTAGTTTAAAAGAAAAGGGTATTTTGTTGGTTAATGCCTTCGAGGACGAGATTGTTCAAGAAGCTAACAGCGATTATCAGCTGTCTTTCAAATACCCAGTATCAGACCCTAAATGGGCGGAGATTGAAGTTGGGGATTTGGTCTTGGCGGATGACCTTCACGGTGAGCAGGAATTTCGGATTTTTGAAATCACGAAACGCAACGGCTACCTCTTTGTCTATGCCAATCAGGTCAGTTTTGACCTAAATGAGTACCTAATTAGTGCCATATCAGTTGATCGTGCGCCTGGTCAGATGGTCATGTCGGCTTTAGCTGGCAGTGTCATTCGTCAGCACCCGTTTAGTTTTTTTAGCGATATTCAAGACCGCCATACCCTTAACCAAAAGATTGTCTCGGTAATGGATGCTTTGGCCAAAGGCAAGCACTCGATTATTGGTCAATGGGGCGGTGATTTGGTGCGGGATAAGTACAGTTTGCGCTTGCTGGCGCATGGTGGGCGTGACACGGAACATCTCTTTATGTACAAGAAGAATCTGAAATCCTATGCGGAGATAGATAGCATGAAGGGGTTGGTGACGCAGCTTCATCTGAGAAAGGCCGTTCAGGGGCAAGAAGGTACGGCTGACCAAGTGCTGGAGGCTGTTGTGGATAGTCCGCTGATTGATGCCTATAAGGGGCGGATTTTTGAACATGCGATTGAGGTGTCCGATGAAAATATCACGACACGGGATCAATTGGTCGAATATGGTCAAGATTATTTCCGCAAGAACTTGCCAGATGTCCCTAAAAATAGCCTGACAATTGAGGTGACAGATAATCATTCTTACGATGTCCGCTTGTTTGACACGGTGCTTGTTCATCATGAAGTGTTTGGGAAAGATTTACGGCTAAAAATAACTAGCTATAAGTTTTCGCCGATGTCTAGAAAGTTGAAGTCTATCGGTTTTGGTAAAACTAAGACGAATCTCCACCAGCAAATTTCTTCGGCTGTAGATAGCGGTATTGAGCAGGCAAAATCAGCTCTTGATAGTGATTTTGACCGTAAATTACAAAAACAAATCGACAACGCCAACCGTGCCTTTGAAGCGGAGTTTGAAAAGAACAAGCAAGCTATCGAGGACGGCATTGAAGAGGCCAAGGCTGCCGCAGAGGTGGTCAAGGCTGAAGTTGGGCAATCGGTGCTTGAGGCTGAGAATAAGGCTAATCAAGCGCTGCAGGGCATGCGGTCGACAGACCAAAAAGCCAGTGAGGCGTTGATTAGGGCTGGGGCGAGTGACAATCTAGCAAGACTAGCAAAAGAGACAGCAGACAGAGCGGTAGCTTCGTCGGCGCAAACAGGCCAAAATTTGTTGACGAAGTCCAGAGAACTTCAAGAAGCTGTGCGATTGGCGCGGGAAAACCTGTCTCGTCAAGCCGACCAAATCCGACGACAGGCTCAGGCGCAAGATGGGCTGTCTAGTCGCTTGACGACCGTTGAGGAGACCGCAAATGGCACGAAGGCTACGCTGACAGAGCTGTCAAAAACCGTCAATAGCACGACAGGCAATCTGATGAGAGTGACCCAAAGGGTGGCGAGTGCTGAGGCTGGTCTGTCTGGTGTTCGTGAGCAGTACAGCCAGCTCAATCAAGCGCTCAATACGACGACCGGTCAGGTTCAGTCTGTTAGTCAAAAGACTACTGACATTGAGCGCGGTTTAGACGGCGTTAGGGAGCGGTTTGAGAATCTATCGGTCGGTGGGGTGAACCTGCTAAAAAACACAGAGACTATGACAGGTACAGGCTGGTCTAGTAGCGGACAAGTTTGGCGAAAATCTCAAGAGACGTACCGCAAACAACCAATTTTTGAGTGGGTAAGCGGAGGTAAGTATACAACTATCGCTTATTACTCTGTCACAGCAGGCGCAACATATACATTTAGCACTTATGTCAAAAAAGGCAGTCAAGGGCGAATTTTCCTCTATCTTTATGATGACAACAAGTTTTTAAATGTTAATCGAGACCAAATTTTTCAACTTGATGCGGATAAGTTCAGTCTTATTTCAGTGACTTTTACGGCAGAGCGTGTCGGGACATTAGCTATTCGTTTAGCGATGATAACCGATGAGCAAGGTGGCTTTAGTCACACACCGTTCAAACTAGAACACGGCACTATTCCCACCGACTGGTCGGCAGCCGATGAAGATTTCCGTCAAGAATTTGCAGACTACAAGCGAACAGTGGAGGAGAATAGCGCAGAGCTAGGGAGACGCGTTCAAGGTTTAGACGGTAGCTTGTCTGAGACCAAGACATTGGTACAGCAGACGGCGAATGATATCCGTCAACTAGCGACCAAAACCGAAGTCAACGCGGTCACAGGTCGTCTATCAATAGCTGAGAGTTCAATTCGCCAGCAGGCTGACCAAATCTCTCAACGTTTGACACGTACAGAGGTTGATAGCTTGGTTGATGGCAAAAGCCTTGTCTCGGCTAAGGTATTTGACAACTACAAACGAGAGACAGCGCAGTCTATTGAGCGTCAGTTGACGGAGACAAGAGCGTTGATACCGACCAAGGGAAGCTCGGTTAATCTCGTGCCAAATTCTAAAATCAACGAGAGTTCGAATGCTTATGGTTTTGGGACTCGGACGATTCAATTAGAGGCTGGGAAGACCTATTGGTTCTTAGCGAGAGCTAAGAAGACAGGGGGCACTAGTGATAAGCGAACGAGAGTCTATATCTATAAATCTGATTGGCAAGAAGGTTACAATTTGGAGTTTAACTCAACAAACTATGAAACTAAAAGCGTTAAGTTTGTATCCCGTTCGACAGGTGCTTTTTACATCACCTCCTACTGGTATCCCAACGGCGGTGACCGCTCAGGCACTGCGGACATCGACTGGTATATGGTTGTCCAAAGTGACCTCGAACCCACAGAATGGTCGCCAGCTCTCGAAGATTTAGTTTCTCAAGTTGATTTCAATCGAGTAGAAGAAACCGCACAGCTCTACGAACGAGTTTTAGGGCGGACAGAGGGTGATGTGGCGTCCAATGTGGCTCGTCAGGTCATGACTAGTCAGCTTTTCCAAACGGAAGTGACCAAGCAACAGACGGATAGTGAGTTGTTGAGCCGTATGGCTGATGGCGTGCCGATGACTGGTAATAAGCACTTTGCAACTGACCTGGCGGGCTACAATGTCTATGATAATGCTAGGACTGGTCATGTGACCATCAGTAGGGTGTCAGATAATCTTAGTTCATCTGGTTATGCCATGATGGTAAAAACCAGCGGGAGTGGGACCTCACCTTGGTTAGGTGGTTTTTACAGCACAGTTTACGCAGCCAAAAACAAAGAATTTTTGGTTCGGCTTGTCGCTAAAATTCCTATTGGTCGCAAGATTTATTTCCACAACAACTCCTTGGGAACTGGTGCTAGTTGGCGCTGGTTGTCGTCGGTGGATGGGACTGGTAACTATGCGACTTATGTTGCTTATGTCAAGAGTGGCTACGAAGGGCATTTTAGCAACTTTGGCTTTTGGGCTATCGGGGGTGGCGCAACTCCAACGGCTAGCTCGCCTTTGGTCTGGTATGTGTCTGAGTATCAGGTCTATGACATCACTAACTCAAGAACAGAAGACTTAACGACACGGGTGACTCAGTTGGCAGATAGCTATGCGATAACGACACTAGGTAGTGCTAACCAGGTCTTGTCTGCCGTCAATGTCGCCACTGGAGGGGTAGCTCTACAAGCTGGTCAGAATAAGCTGGTAGTAACCCCTAGTACGGTCTATGTCCAAGATGGGACGATTAAGAATGCCATGATTGAGAGCCTGTACGGTGGGAAGATACAAGCTGGCACAGTTGGGACGGCGGTGTTGCAGGCTGAGGCGGTGACCGCTGAAAAGATGAAGATTGATCAAGCCTTCTTTAACAAATTCATGGCTAATGAGGCTCGACTGAAACAACTCTTTGCTAAGAATGCCTTTATCACTAGCGTTCAGTCAGTGAGTATATCAGCTAATCAAATCTCTGGTGGTAAGTTGACTGCCTTAAACAATGCCATGAGAATTAACCTGAACCAAGCAAACATCGCCTTCAACCAGAATGCGACGATTGAATTCAACTCAGCTAATAATGCTCTTGTGCGTCGAAAGGGAACGCATACAGCTTTTGTCCATTTTCAAGATGTAGGGAGTTCCACTGACGGGGGAGCTGGTAGTATCTACACTTCTATCGGTGTGACGTCATCTGGAGATGGTATCAACTCAGCCTCATCAGGACGTTTTTGTGGTGCTAGATTTTTCCGCGGAGCAAGGGGAACTGAACACACGGCTACAGTAGACCAGGCGGAAATCTACGGTGATAGTATCCTCTTAAAAGATGGATTCGATGGTAATCGAGGCTTTAAGTTTACACCAACCACCATAGGCAGCATGATTGATATGAACTATCTTGTCGGTGCGGTAAGAGCACTTGCAAGGTGCTGGCTCCACATGAACAATGTGGCTTGGAATCCGCAAAATAATAACTTGGGACGAGCTGTCATCAATGAATACAACAACCACATGAAAGATTTATAAGGAGAACGATATGAACGACACAATACAATCTAAATTAGCAATCAATATTGCTAGCAAAGCCTTAACAATCGCGACGCTGGAAGCTCAAAACGAAGAGCTACAAGCTCAGCTAGGTCAAGCTCTAGCCCAATCTGAAACTGATAAGCAACGGATTGGCGAGTTAGAAGCTGAAAATAACCAACTCACGGCAGCGCTTGATCAAGCAACCGCCCCTGGTACAGTAAAAGGAGAATAAGATGACAAAACAAGTGAAACCGTTGAATTTGCAAGACGTAACGCAGCCGTTTGATTTGGCGACAGCGATTGGCTACATGCGTGACAATAACGAGGCCATCCGTGGAGAGACGGGCGGTCAGAGTTATTACTTCTTCCTCGATGTGAAGCGGTTGCCTGTGCTGATTAATGGACGCAGACAGTTTAAGACGGTAGAGACCATCAGTGGGGTCTATCAGTGGGGTGGTGCTGTGACGAGCATTCCTTTGGCAGATTTGTTAGGGGAGAGCTTCACTATCATGCTATTTGATGAGGCTGGTCAGCCGATTTGGTCAGCAGTTGAACATACTGCTTTGTTAGGCGATGAGGGCACGGAGTCGCTAGAGGTCAAGGAGGACTGAATGTGAAGCCTGAATATCAAATATTGATGACGGCGGTTGGTTTCTTTATCACTGTGTACGGTTTTTACAATGTGCTGAAGGCTAAAAGCATTGAGCAGGCGACGCGAATCAATACGCTGGAGCTGAAAGTCTCTTTTTTGGAGCAGACTATCAAAGACCATACACGACGACTAGACGACCATGATAAACAAAATCAGGCGCTGGTTGCGATGACGGAACAGATAAAGAACTTGACTGAAGATGTTAAGGAACTGAAAACAATGATTAAGGAAAGGGGATAAATATGACAATCAATTGGAAACTGCGACTGCAGAATAAGGCGACTCTGACAGCGATTTTTGCAACATGCATCTTGCTGGCTCAGCAACTGGGTATTAAATTGCCTGACAATGTGTCAGATGTTGTCAATACTGTGTTAACGCTACTGACTTTGTTAGGGGTTTTGACCGACCCGACAACAAACGGCTTAAGCGATAGTCAAAGGGCGCTAGGTTATGATTCGCCAAAGCGCTAAGGTGATGTGGGGATTACTGGCTATTTCACTGTGGCCTTTGGTGCTAGTGTTTGGCAGTGTCTTCCCGTTTTTAGAAGAGAAAGGAAAGAAAAATGAACGTTTTGAATGAGATTACGCTATATTCACGGAATCTAGCGAATGCTGGTGCTGGTGTCGATAAGGATGGTGCCTATGGTTTTCAGTGTGCAGATTTGCCTTGCTTTGTGACAAAGAAGTGGGCTGGCATTGACCTTTGGGGCAATGCGGCTGATCTGCTGGATAGTGCGAGAAGTCAAGGGCTCAAGGTGGTTGACTACTCTCCAGGTATCAAGCCTAAGTCAGGTTGGATTTTTGTCATGCGCTATGTGGCGGGTGATGGGGTCAACTATGGGCATACAGGGATTGTCATCGAGGATAGCGATGGCGAGACCATGATTACAGTTGAGCAAAATCTGGCAGGTGATTTGAACGTGGGTAGTCCTGCTAGGTACCATCAGCGCAACTTCAGCGAGATGATGGGCTTTATCGTGCTGGGAGATAGCACGGAAGCTGCTGTAGCCGATAGCGAACCTACGCAGGCAACTGAGACGGAGCTGGTAGCTGAGAAAGGGACGTTTACCTTAACGCAGACAGCTATCAATGTTCGTCGAGCCCCGTCATTGACGGGCGATATGGTGGCAATTTATCAGATTGGTGAAGTTGTCCACTACGATGGCAAGTTGACAGCTGGTGGCTATCGATGGATTTCGTTTGTCGGACGCAGCGGTAAGCGAAATTATATGGCTATTGGTCAGGTTGACAGCAAGGGGAATCGTGTCTCCTTGTGGGGGAAAATTGCATAGATAAACTAAGCCCTCTGGATTGCTCCAAAGGGCTTTTTTTGTATTTTATTTAGAAGTTTTTGCTTGACAAGAGATTGCCAGATATGAAATAATGATTATGGAAAAAAGAATGTAAGCTTATCACTTACCACCTCCTTTCTTCCATTCACTCCTTAGGAGCGTACAGCTGAAGCACGCTGTATGGCTTGGCAGAGCTTAAGAACTGTTCCCTTGCGAGAAGCCTAGGAAGCACAATGGGGAGTTAAGGCTCCTAACCTTAATCGTTAGCCTCGGTCGGAGGATTATCCGACCCGTGCTTTTTTATTTTTAGCGAAAGATTATCCTGTGATTGTTAAAAAGATTGTTGATAGAAGGTATCACGCTACTTCACGGGATATAAATGTCGATATCTCTCTGGAGCAATCCAGAGGTTTTTTTGTAAAAAAATAAAAAAAACTTGAATAAAAGTGTTGACATATATCAACGATGGTGCTATAATATAGTTGTAAGGTAAACGAGATAAAAAATCTCAAGTAAAAACAAGGAGGACTTACAAAATGATTAAATTTACAGGGAAAACAACAGACAAACGCTCAACTTATGCAATCGAAGCAGACAGCTATCGGGATTTGATGGAGCAAATGATTGATCAGGAGTTGGCAGATGGCTACTGGAATTTAGAAGGACAACTGTTTCATGCAATCGCCAAAATTTCTAAAGATGTTGAAGACTTCAAGGTTGAATACGAGCAACTTTTAGAAGATGATAAAGACGCTGAAGCTGAATCACTTTTCGAGAATTTCTCTTGGGAAGCTATCTTTGAGACATTTAGCGATGTCGATTGGCAATTTGTTATTCGTTCTGCTAACTCTCAAGCATACTATCAAGAGTTTGAAGTTATTTAGTCATCTATCCGCTGTAGCAAATAACAACATAAGGAAGGAACGGAGCAATGATTATAAACACTTCGCAAGTAGAATTGGTTCTTAGCGACAAAGCTATTCCAGCGAACTTTTTAGAAAAAGAGACTGGAGTGTCAAAAGCAACTGTTTCAAGATTTAGAAATCCCGAAAAGGCAATGGGAATAAAATCTATAGGTAACATTACATTAGACACAGCTATGAAAATTCAACGCTGGATAAACGACGGGAATTTTAAAATCAATTATGATTATTCCGGGCTCATAGAGGAGCTCGAGAGAGATTTGGCCGAAGGCCTCACAGGCGAATATATCTACATTGTCCGAGGAGAGTTTAATGAAGCACTGGGCGCTTGTCCAATTGTTGATTATTACTACAATCCAGGCGACATCATGGAAGGCGATATAGCCGAGAAGGCTCGGACCGCCGCGGTATTAACAGAGATGAAGTCGTTCTATCTTGAATAGAAAAAAGCTGGCAAGATGCCAGCTTTTGTTTGTAAGGTAGGTGGCGAGGAAGCCACCTCTTAAAGATTATCATTTTTTTGTAAAAAAGTCAAAAAACTTGGATAAAGGCGTTGACATATCGATTATAATAAATAACAAAGAAGGAGGCACAAAATGTTGAAAATGGACTTAGCCGGGCAACGGTTTGGTAGATTGGTTGTTTTAAGAGAGGTCAAAGAAGGAGCGCCAAGAAAACATATAACGTGGGAATGCCAATGCGATTGTGGAACGATTAAAGACATCCGCGGTGCCGCTTTAAAATCAGGCGCTACAAAATCTTGCGGTTGCCTAAACGACGAAAAGAGGAGAGAGCGTTACAAAGATCTAGCAGGTTTTGAGAATGACAATTTTCGTGTTTTATATAAAAAAGGAAGCGAAAAACAGAGGGTTGATTGGGTCTGTTCTTGCAAACATTGTGAGAATGAAATAGTTCTAAACTCTAACGAGATTGAGCTAAATAAGTCTTGTGGTTGCTTAAAGAAGGGCGCATCAAAAGAATACATGGCTTCTATCACGGATTTTGAAGCACTTAAATCAACAAAGCCCACTGCCAAAAGTTCGACAGGGGTCCGAGGTGTTTATTATTCAAAAAGAAAACAACGTTATGTTGCATACATCAATATAGACAAGAAGCAAAAATATTTAGGAAGTGCTTTGACTTTGGAAGAGGCGGCACTAATCAGGAGAAAAGCTGAAATTTTGTACTGGGGCAAGTAAAAAAGCCAGACGCTCCTCTGGCTTTTTTTGTGTTCTCAAGATAGGCTCAAGATACAGTAGAGATAGTAGAATACAGTAAGATACAGTAGGAATATAGTAGATAAAGAAAAAGGACCTTGTCCAGAGGTCGTGATTTTAGGGGGAGGTAGTCTAATAAATACGATAGTGGAGGGTTTTTGGTAATTTTGGTATAATGAGACCAAAAACGTTGGAAAGGCAACCCATGACATTAACTAAAATCGAACAGGCCTACCAGCTGGTGCTGGACAATACCCATGATCTGCAAACGGCCTTATCAACCCATTTCTTTGATGCCTTGATTGAGCAAAATGCGTCCTATCTTGGGGAAGAAACAGCAAGCGAGCACCTAGCCAAGCGCCATCAAGTCCTACGTGACCTTAAACTGAGTGCTGAGGACTGGCGACGTGTTTATCAGTTCCTACTCATCAAGGGTAGTCAGACAGATAAGCTCCAGCCTAATCATCAATTCACCCCAGATTCACTGGGCTTTATCCTCTTGTTCTTGATTGAAGTCCTGACGGATAAACCTCAGCTGGATGTTCTGGAAATCGGTTCAGGTACGGGCAATCTGGCCTTAACGTTGCTCAGCCAAACCAGCAAGCAGCTAACTTATACAGGCATTGAGCTGGATGACTTGCTGATTGATTTATCGGCTAGCATGGCTGAGATTGCTGGTTTACCGTTGACTTTGGTACAAGGCGACGCTGTTCGTCCGCAGCATTTGCCAGAGAGCGATGTGATTTTGTCTGATTTGCCAGTTGGATATTACCCTGATGAAGAGATTGCTAGCCGCTATCAGGTGGCCTCAACAGGGCAAAAAACCTATGCGCATCATCTCCTCATGGAACAATCGCTCAAGTACTTAAAACCTGGAGGACTAGCGATTTTTCTAGCGCCAAATAACTTGTTAACAAGCCCGCAGGCAGATTTATTGAAACAATGGCTAAGCGACTATGCCAATATCCTTGGTGTGATTACCTTGCCTGATAACCTTTTTGCTGGTCAGCAACTGACCAAATCGATTTTTATCTTGCAAAAGCAAGCAGAAAAGAGCAAGGAGAGCTTCATCTATCCCTTAACTGATTTAAAAGACCCCGATGCCTTAAGAGCATTTATGAAAGCTCTTAGGACCTGGAAAAGTAGCTAATAATGATTGTGAATCGTTTATAGTCTATCATGTCTGGGAAACAACTGTTAAAAACGTCACAAACTCACAAAAAAATATAGTCCAAAGGCGTGCCATTTTGATAAGAATTTGCTATAATGTAAGGGATAACAAAAAAAATAGAGGTGTATGATGTCAAAAACAATTGCAATCAACGCAGGTAGTTCAAGCCTAAAGTGGCAACTTTACCGCATGCCAGAAGAAGAAGTCTTGGCAGCTGGTATTGTTGAGCGTATCGGTTTGAAAGATTCGATTTCAACTGTAAAGTTTGATGGGAAAAAGGAATCTCAAACCCTTGATATTGCTGACCATAACCAAGCTGTAAAGCTTTTGCTAGATGATTTGATTCGCTACGAGATTATCAGTAGCTATGATGAGATTACAGGCGTCGGTCACCGCGTTGTTGCTGGTGGTGAAGACTTTAAAGAATCAGTTCTCTTGGATGAGGAAGCTATCGCTCGTATTGAGAAGTTATCTAGCTTAGCGCCACTTCACAACCCAGCTAACGTGGCTGGTATCCGTGCCTTTAAGGAAATCTTACCAGACATCACTAGCGTCGCGGTCTTTGATACAGCGTTCCATACGACCATGCCAGAAGTTGCTTACCGCTACCCCGTACCAAATAAGTTCTATACAGATCATCAAGTACGTAAATACGGTGCTCATGGAACAAGCCACTACTACGTGTCTCGTCGGGCAGCTGAGTTGCTTGGAAAACCATTGGAAGAAACAAAATTGATTACCGCTCACATCGGTAATGGGATCTCAATCTCAGCGATTGATGGTGGTAAATCTGTCGACACATCCATGGGCTTCACACCGCTTGCTGGTCCGATGATGGGGACACGTTCAGGGGATATTGACCCAGCAATCATTCCTTATCTAATCGAGCAGGTGGAAGAGCTAAAAGATGCTGCAGATGTCGTCAACGTCCTCAACAAGCAATCCGGTCTCCTCGGTATTGCCGAAGTATCCAGTGATATGCGCGAGATTGAAGCAGGTGTTGCGGCAGGAGATGAAAAATGTACCCTAGCCTTCAATATGCTGGTTAATCGTTTGCAGAAGTTTATTGGTCAATACCTAGCGGTACTTAATGGTGCAGATGCTTTGGTCTTCACCGCAGGTATCGGTGAGAACTCCGCTCTGGTGCGTCAATCAATCGTCAATGGTTTGACATGGTTTGGTCTTGACATTGACCCTGAGAAGAATGTTTTTGGTAACTCAGGTGATATCTCAACACCAGCTGCCAAAGTGCGTGTCCTCGTGGTTCCAACAGATGAAGAGTTGGTTATCGCGCGAGATGTTGAAAAGTTGAAAAACTAATTGAGGGAGTGGTATGTGAACGGTACCCTGTCAAGTGGACAATGAAATAATAAAAGATTAAGCAACGGCCTTGTTCCTCATTTCAAGAGGGGCAAGGTCGTTGTACTTTTCTTGAAATCGTTCGTTATTGTAAAAATAGATATAGTCATCAATATCAGTAACCAATTCCTCAAAGGTCTTGTAACTATTCAAATTATAGCACTCGGTTTTAAAGTGACCAAAGAAACTCTCAATTGGCGCATTGTCAATGCATTTGCCAACTCGTGACATAGATCGTGTCATCTGATATTGTGTCGTTATCATCCGATATTTCCGTGAAGTGTATTGGGAGTCACGCTCACTAGGGATAAGTGGCGTGGCATCTGAATTAGCTTCCATAGCATTTCTTAGGCTCTTCATAACAAGAGGATTGTCATTATGCTTGCTGATAATAATCTCTAGTTTTTCCTCTACTGATTTTGGACTTCTTTTTGACATACGAAAACTCCCCTTTTAGTTTCTAGTGAATTTTTGTTTTTTCACTGTCCACTATAAGGGGAGTAGATCACTTTTTTATGTATTTTATTTTCAAAGTGAAGTGTGGGACTTTTTAACAGGTTTTGTATTCGTTTTCTAATTTCTTGCTTTTTTTATTTTATATGATAAAATGAGAAAAAAGGCACAAGTGCTTTGTCAATAAATTGAAAGGAGGTTAGTCGTACTTAAAGGCAAGGTGTTAGATACCAGCATCTTATGTCAAAGGAGAATAAAGATGTCTAAGAAATTTTCTGCTTTTTATCTATTTTTGATGGCGTTGAGCATATTTATACAACCTATCTCTATTGTTAAAGCTTTAGAGTTTTCGGGAACAGATTCTGTTAGACATTCGTAATTATTTACGGAGATTAAAGCGGCTAATCCAGATAAAGTGGAGCAATCCTATTTTGAAAATAACTATATCATCACAATGCTTGTAGGAGAAAACGGTATTGTATTAGCGACGGATATTTATAATTTAGAAACGCATGATATGATTTCTTCTACGTCGGTTAATAACCGTTCTATTATTGAAACGACAGATAATACGGGGCTTGTTAGCCGACAGGAGTTTGTAAAAGAGAGTGTTGGCAGAACAGGTTTTCGTCATGTATATGATGATTGGCAATATACAGGGCTCGCGGTACCAGCTGGAGCAGTTGCTAATTTAGCAAATGCGGGATTTACAGCTACGACAGCTTTTTTGGCAGGTTGGTTTGGAGTAGCGGTCTCAGTAATACATGAAATTTTGGCCTTTATGGGCATTGGTTGGAGTATTGGTGAGATGCTCGCTACTTCACTTGACACTGATGGAAATGGCTGGATAGCTCTCCACAAACGTGCTAGAAGAGCTTATCGAGGGGGTCCAAACGTTAGTTATGATCATAAAACAACCTAATCATTGGCGTATTTATGTGAAACGATTGGCATTCACTGCTATGGTGCTCGGAGCTGTTTTCCTTTTGTTGCCAAGTCGTTTTTTAGAAAACTTTCCAAAGTTGGTTCAGATGTTGGTCGTTCTACCTCTGTCGCTACCGTTTTTAGGTGTTCGTTGGACAAAAGAAGAGGAGAGGATTTTCGGTTTATTCCCTTGTTTGGGGCTTTCATTTGTCATAAAAACTCTCCTAGATAGTTTGGCAATCCCTTTACCATTGCTTGCTAGGAACCAGCTTTTGACTTATTTTCTCTTCTCGGTAATGTTGTTTATGTTTTGCAATTATCGAAAACACTAAATCAGACGCTCGTTCATCGGGCGTTTTTTAAGTTGTTCAAAGGATAATCTCATCATCTAGCTATGCTTTAATACTAGGGATTGACTAAATAAATGAGGAGAAACGATGTCACAACCAATTTGCGTGCGTTACCCACCAAGTCCAACAGGCATACTCCATATCGGAAACGCTCGTACAGCTCTTTTTAACTACATTTATGCTCGTCATCATGGTGGTACTTTTATCATTCGTATTGAGGACACAGACCGTGAACTCCATGTCGAAGACAATGAACGGTCTCAAGGGCTTTATCCAGTTTGGGACGATGGTTGTAAGCTCCTGAGTCTTTCTCGGCAAAGATAAGGTCGCAAAAGCTGAGGGCCTCCCTTTGAACCGCTAGTCCTAGCGCTTGATGCTGGTCAGCAGAGCTGACGCGGGCGTAGCCGATCGTGATGCTGGGCTGATGGTGATATTTTTTCAAGTAATACATACAGTCTCCTTTACCAACCATTGCAGCAGGGACAGTATTGTATCAAAATTCTTATGATAAAAACCGTCGCCACCTTTCACAGCAACTTAGTTGCGTACTAAAAAAGCCGACCCTCCTGTTAGTGAATACAGAGATGATCAGCTTGGTTAATAATTGCCTAGCAGTAGGTTGCTCTACGATTAATGCAGGCGAATGACTTCGATTTTGTAGCCATCAGGATCTTTGACAAAGTAGTAGTGGGGTTCTTGACCAGGGAGACCCTTGAGGTCGGTCACCTCATAACCCGCAACGATATGGCTAGCGTGGTTGGCTTCCAAATCCTCCACACCTACAGCCAAGTGACCATAGCCGTCGCCCAAGTCATAGCCTGGGTGGTCATAGTTATAGGTCAACTCTAGTTCAAAATCTTCCCCTTCGGTTTTCATAAACACAAGGGTGAACTTGTGGTCAGGAAAGTCCTTGCGGCGAACTTCCTTAAAGGGAAAGGCTGAGCTGTAAAAGTTAATTGAGGCATCCAAATCCTTGACACGGATACAGGTATGTAATAGCTTCATCGCTGTTCTCCTATCTATATGATACTTCTATGATAACGAAAAAACGTTTTTATTTCAAGAAAGAGAACTTCTCATGGTGATTTAGAAGGGCTGACGGTGACGCATTTCAGTCGGACTTAGCAGCTGTTCACAGGACGATAAAGCTAGATTTTCCTCATGCGTTTGCGCATGTCCTGTGCTATAATAAAAGAAAGAGAACCATAGAAAGAGGTGACCCATGTCCTTTGACGGCTTTTTTTTGCACCATTTGACGAAAGAGTTGCAAGAAGATCTGCTAGGTGGTCGTATCCAGAAGGTCAACCAGCCCTTCGAGCGCGAATTAGTACTGGGCATTCGCAACCATCGCACCAACTATAAACTGCTCCTGTCTGCCCACCCAGTTTTTGGTCGGATTCAGCTGACAAGAGCTGACTTTGACAACCCAAAGGTACCAAATACCTTTACCATGCTGATGAGAAAGTACCTGCAGGGGGCGGTGATTGAGGCGATTGACCAGCTGGATAATGACCGCATTCTGGAAATCAGCGTCTCTAACAAAACTGAGATTGGCGACCAGCTCAAGGTAACCCTGGTCATCGAAATCATGGGCAAGCATTCCAACATTCTCTTGGTTGATAAGAGCCAAGGTAAAATCATCGAGTCCATCAAGCATGTCGGTTTCTCGCAGAACTCTTATCGGACGATTCTGCCTGGAAGTCACTACCTCAGACCACCTGAAACAGGTAAGGGCAACCCCTTTACCATTGGGGATGAAAAGCTCTTTGACCTCTTGCAAACGCAGGAGCTGACAGGCAAAAACCTGCAGACCCTCTTTCAGGGGTTGGGGCGGGATACTGCGGAAAAGTTGTCTGAGGAGCTGATGACCAGCAGCCAGAAGCTCAAAACCTTCCGTCAATTTTTTGCCCAACCGTCTCAACCCAGCTTAACGGCAAAAGGTTTTGCTGCTCTGCTATGGGGCGATAGCCCAAAACCCTATGACAACCTGTCGGAGCTTTTGGATGTCTTTTTTATGGACAAGGCAGAGCGGGATCGTGTGGCTCAGCAGGCCAGTGATTTGGTGCAGAAAGTTGATAATGAACTGGCCAAGAACCGTAAGAAATTGGGCAAACAGGAGGACGAGCTACTGGCGACCGAGAATGCGGAGGACTTCCGTCAAAAAGGGGAGCTCTTGACCACTTTTTTGCATCAGGTGCCAAACGACAAAGATAGCGTGGTGCTGGATAATTATTACACGGGTGAGCCGATGACGATTGCCCTTGATAAGGCCTTGACGCCCAATCAGAATGCCCAGCGCTACTTCAAGAAATACCAGAAACTAAAGGAGGCGGTCAAGCACTTGACAGGTTTGATTGCTGAAACCAAGGCGACAATCGCTTACCTGGAGACGGTGGAACTGGCGCTCAGTCAAGCCAGTCGTGAGGACATCAGTGACATTCGTGACGAACTGGTACAGACAGGTTTTATCCGTCGTCGCAGTCAGGATAAGCTTCACAAACGGAAAAAACCTGAGAGCTATCTGGCGTCAGATGGTCAAACCATCATCATGGTTGGACGTAACAACCTGCAAAACGAAGAGCTGACCTTCAAGCTGGCCAAGAAAAACGAGCTCTGGTTTCACGCCAAGGATATTCCAGGGAGCCACGTGGTTATCAGGGATAATCTTGATCCATCAGATGAAGTCAAGACCGATGCCGCCGAGCTTGCGGCCTATTATTCGAAGGCACGCTTGTCAAACTTGGTTCAAGTCGATATGATTGAGGTCAGAAAGCTCCACAAGCCGACTGCCGCTAAGCCAGGTTTTGTTACCTATACAGGACAAAAGACTTTACGCGTGACCCCTGATGAGGGCAAAATTAAACAGATGAAACAAACCAACTAGGAACGTCCTTAGTTGGTTTTTCAGGCAATCTGCCAGCTTATTTAGCCTTTTTCTGCCCTTTTATGGTAAAATAAGCAGGTAGCAAATTAATATCTAAGAAAGACGATTAGTATGAAAGACATTCGGTCATTTAACAACAAAAAAGTGTTGGTTCTCGGTTTAGCAAAATCTGGTGAAGCCGCGGCACGTCTGCTGGACCGCCTAGGGGCTATCGTTACGGTCAATGATGGCAAGCCGTTTGAGGACAACCCAGCTGCCCAAAACTTGCTAGAAGCAGGCATCAAGGTTATCTGTGGCAGTCACCCACTGGACTTACTCGATGAAAATTTTGAGCTCATCGTCAAAAACCCAGGGATTCCGTATACAAACGACATGATACAAAAGGCTCAGGAGAAAAGGATTCCGATTTATACGGAGATTGAGCTGGCTTACTTGAACTCAGAAGCACCAATCATTGCGATTACAGGATCCAATGGTAAAACAACAACCACGACGATGATTGCAGATGTTTTTGAACAGGCAGGTCGTTCAGGGCTCTTATCTGGCAATATCGGTTTCCCAGCTAGTAAAGTTGCCGCTCATGCGACAGCAACAGATACACTTATCATGGAGCTTTCTTCCTTTCAGCTGATGGGAATAGAGCAGTTTCACCCTAAAATTGCAGTGATCACCAACTTTTTTGAGGGCCACCTTGATTATCATGGGACCTTCGAAGACTATGTGTCAGCCAAGTGGCGCATTCAAGACAATATGACACCGGTAGATTATCTGGTGATCAATCATGATCAGGCGATGGCAAGAGAACTAGCTCAGCAGACAAGCGCGACAGTTGTTCCCATCTCGACGACTGGACTTGTTGATGGGGCTTATCTTTTAGATGGTCAGCTCTACTTCCGAGAAGAGGCCATCATGCCGGCTCATCTTATCGGCGTTCCTGGTAGCCACAACGTTGAAAATGCACTAGCAACGATTGCTGTTGCTAAACTCTCAGGGATTGAGAATCAAGCCATTATCGCTGCTCTGAGTCAATTTGGTGGCGTTAAGCACCGATTGCAAAAGGTAGCAACGATTGCTGGCGTGACCTTTTATAATGATAGCAAGTCAACCAACACTTTAGCCACTCAGAAAGCCCTGTCTGGCTTTGATAATCACCAGTTGTTGTTGATTGCTGGTGGGCTTGATCGTGGCAACGATTTTGATGATCTTCTGCCTCATGTAGAAGGTCTAAAAGGCATGATTGTGTTAGGCGAAGCAGCACCTAAGCTGATTGCCCTCTGTGAGAAAGCTGGGATTAACTATCAAGAGGCCAAAGATGTCAAGGAAGCTGTTCACCTTGCGTTTGCCAAGGCTCAAGCAGGAGATGTGATTTTACTTAGCCCAGCCAATGCCAGTTGGGATATGTACAAAAACTTTGAAGTCAGAGGCGATGAGTTTCTTGCTGCCGTTGACCAACTACAAGGAGATTATCATGGCTAAGTCAATTGTTTTAACAGGTGGTGGCACGGTTGGTCATGTGACCCTCAACCTGATTTTAATCCCGAAACTTCTTCACGATGGTTGGGAGGTTCACTACATTGGGGATAAAAAAGGTGTTGAGTACCAGCAAATCCAGCAATCAGGGTATGCAGTGACTTTTCATGGCATCATGACGGGCAAGTTGCGTCGTTATTTTAGCCTGCAAAATGTTCTGGACCTTTTCAAGGTTGCCTTTGGGATTCTACAATCCTTAGTGATTATCACTGGTCTTCGCCCCAAAGCTCTCTTTTCAAAGGGGGGATTTGTGTCTGTTCCGCCTGTGATTGCTTGCCGAGTGCTGGGGGTTCCTGTTTTTATCCACGAGTCAGACTTGACCATGGGGTTAGCTAACAGGATTGCCAGCAAATTTGCGACCAAGATGTATACGACTTTTGCACCAACACTAAAGAGTGCCAAGGTTCAGCAAGTCGGTGCAGTGACCAAGGTTGATCAATCAACGACTGGTTCTGCTACTGACTTGGGACCAATTCTTGAGCAATTTGACCCCAATCTCAAAACACTGCTTTTTGTCGGAGGGTCTGCTGGAGCCAAGGTCTTTAACGATTTTATCACAGCTCACCCAGAGCTCTGTCAGCACTATAATATCATCAACATCACAGGCGATGAAAAACTGAACCAGCTCTCACGCAACTGTTATCGGTTAGCTTATGCCACCGACCTCTACCAGCCGTTATTAGAGCAGGCTGATGTGGTCATCACGCGCGGGGGGGCTAACACTTTGTTTGAATTATTGGTAATGGCAAAGCTACATGTGATTGTACCGCTTGGGAAACAAGCCAGCCGTGGGGATCAGTTGGAGAATGCAGCCTATTTTGTCAAGAAAGGCTATGCCGAGCAGCTTTTGGAAGAGGAACTGACCGTTGAGCGTCTGCTTGACAAGGTCAACCAACTCTTAAGATATGCAGACAGTTACCGCTCTGCCATGTCCCGAAGCACTGACATCAGCTCTGTTGACAGCTTTTATCAGTTGCTCTTGTCAGAGATAGGAGGGTTATGTGGCGACATTTAAGAAACGAGAATCGACAAAAAAGAAACCTCAGCCAGAGTTGACCGAGTGGCAGAAACGTAACTTAGAATTTCAACAGCGAAAAAAGGAGCGTCAGGCGGAAAAAGAGCGTTTGGAAGCTGAAGCGTTACAAAAAAATGAATCAGCGAGTTCCTCACTTGACGGTGAAGCTACTGAGACAGACAAAACTGTTGACAGCTCTGATTCGTCGAACGCTTTAGAGACACCCGTATCACCTGACTCGATAGCGGTTGAACCACCTAAGGTTAAGCGAGTGAGAAAAAAAGGGCTATCACAGAAATGGCCAAAAGCCTTGCCGATTATCTTTACTGCTCTGATTGTTTTGTTATTGGCTCTCTTTACCATCAGCCCTTTTAGCAAACAGAAAATAGTCACTGTGTCAGGATTTCAACATGCCGTTGAGCAAGAAATCATCAAGGCAACAGGAATCGCATCGGATGACTACATCACGCATACGTTTTTCAACTTAAAAAGCTATGAGAAAGCTCTTGTAAAAAAGAATCCTTGGGTAAAAAAAGCCAATCTGACCTATCAATTTCCTAACAAATTTGCTATCGCTGTGGAAGAAAACGCCATCGTTGCTTACAATGAAACCGCGGATGGTTTTCGACCAATTTTAGAAAATGGTGAGCAAGTCGCTCCACTAGGTGATGGTCAACTTCCCGAGGGTAGCCTACCTTTAAAGTTTGACAAACAAGAAGACACCGCTAGTTTTATCAAACAGTTTATCAGTCTTGATCCGAGCATTCGCCAGTCTGTCAAGCAAGTTATCTTTGCTAATTCAGCGTCAACGCCTGACTTGCTTTTGCTCACGATGGCAGAAGGGCACACGGTTCGTATTCCCCTATCGGAAATCAGCCTAAAGCTCCCTTACTACAAAACCATTAAAGACAAGCTGACCTATCCACAAATTATCGATATGGAGGTTGGCATTTACACGACAACGCCTGAACTGGAAGCTTCAGCTGCTGAAACCAAAGCCAGTAAAGAACAAGAGTCCAGAGAACTTGCAGATCTTAACAACAACAGCAGCTCAAGTGACACTAAGCCATCAACGCTTACAGAAACCAGCAGCACCTCATCATCAAACAGTAACTAAAAAGCTTTTACTCCGTTTGCTGATGTGTTGGGAAAGAAATAGGGTGAAAAGTCACCCCTTTTCTGTACAATTTTTATAAAGTGTTTTTGTTAAGCGATAACTCGCTTAACCATAGGTGTTT
>NZ_JBGTZA010000003.1:0-78852 GCF_041807805.1 Streptococcus sp. E29BA | reverse complement strand
CATAAAAAAGCACCCCATTCGTTAGATTATCTGTCTAACTTTTGGGGTGCGGTTCACTGGCGGTAGGGAGAGTTTTTATATAGAAATCAGAGATAGTCTCTTGTACAATATGCTATATTTAATCAAGACGATTCTACTAGGCTTTGTGAGGATAGTAGCGGATAGCTCTAGTTTCTTCATCAATACGATGATGGCGTCAGCTGAGTATAAGACCTGCTCAAATTTTCAGGCGTGGGAGTGAAACAGTCTGAGAAACGATTTTAGCCCGAGCCCTAGAAAGTTGACAGGTGAGGAAAAATCGAATGCTACAAATTGCCAACTGAGACCCATTCTCCTTAAGATGATTCAACTCTGTATCGGCAACTTTAACAGAGCAACTTAGAACGACAACGTATGCTCACTGGCGGAAATCAAAAAACGAAGCGACCTCTCTAGGCATCTAGAGAAATCACCTCGCTATGAAATCATAATCATCTGTCTCAGTCATCTGTTTTTACTCAAAAGAGATATAGACCTGCTAGCACAAGGAGACTTGACAGCGCCCCCAGTGACCAGAGGAAGGCATCAACCTGCCATTCACTCCACTTATCCCCTTTGCCTGACAAGCCACCGAGTTCAAGGTGATGATGAAAGGGGGTCATGCGGAAAATACGTCGCCCTTCACCATATTTCTTCTTGGTGTATTTGAAGTAGGTAACCTGTAACATAACTGAAAGGGTTTCAATCACATAGACAAGACCAATCAGTAGCAAGGTCCACTCTTGGCGCAAGGTAATGGAAATAGACGCTAATAAGGCACCCAGAGCAAGGCTCCCCACATCTCCCATGAAAACCTTGGCAGGCTTTTTATTAAAGACAAAGAAGCCCAGAAGACCACCTACCACAGTCAGATTGAGCAAAAGAACATCAAACTGCTTTTGCTGCACAGCGATGACACTATAAGCCAGAAGACTAATCACCACCGAAATTGACGACAGACCATCGATGCCATCTGTCAGGTTAACCGCATTTGAAAAACCAACCAACCAAAACAAGAGAAATGCCAGATAAAAGATGCCAAGATGAAGCTCAATCCCCAAAATATTTAGACTATCTGTACCGCTCGGTAGCACATGCACCAGATAAAACACGAGACCACCAAAAATCTGTAAGGCTAACTTTTGCTTCGGTGTCAGGCCTTCGTTGATTTTTTTGAAAATTTTCAGAAAATCGTCCAAAAACCCGATAGTGCCGTAAATGAAAAGCACCAGCAGATTGCCAAAAATCGCCCCCAACTGAGGTGTTCCCTTATAAAGAAGCGCACCAAAAATACCTGCTACCAAGAGAGAAACGAGGATAAAGACAGTGCCTCCCATAGTAGGGGTCCCAGCTTTTTCAAGATGCTGTTTCACATCGGCGTGCATCTGCTGACCACCGATTTTTTTGAGCTTGTAAAACCTCATAAACGAGGGCATAAGGAGCACCACTAGCCCAAAAGCTACTAGTCCTGCCACAATACCTGCAATCATCATTATTCCTTTCATCTAATCATCACCAAGTGTAACGGTTAATTTTTTCACCGTTGACAAGGTCGTCCCTAAGGCCTGATTTTGTTTAACCACACGACCAGTTCCCTTGATTTCTAGTTCAATCCCTGTCCACTCTGCAAACAGCTTGACATTTTCTTCGGTCCAGCCATAAAGATCTGGCATGGTGTCGAATTTGTTGGTCAAGAGCAAAATCTGATGACCTGGTGCCAAGTCTGTTCCTTCCTGAGCTGACACCTTACTAATTTTATTACCATTTCCTAAAATAACAGGGTGTAGCAAGTGACGCCGCAATTCATCTGCTGTATCACCTGGGTTTTCGCCTTTTAATTTAGGCAGTTTGTAGGCTGTCACTTCTGTCTCATTCGAGTGGTCAGTTGTATCAAGACTATCTTTGATAAACATGGCTTCTTCCAAGATTGGATTTATCAGGTTTTGCCAGTAAAGACCTGACCACCTCTCACGCGGCTGCTGAATGGTTGTGTACATGATAAACTCAGGATCTTCAGCAGGCAACATGGCAACCACCGAGTGGATATAGTCATTCTCTCCAGTCAAATAACCACCGCCATCTGGATTGGCAATTTCAGCAGTTCCTGACTTAACTGCAATCGAGTAACCATTGACCCGAATCAGAGGACCGCCCGCACTAGGGTAGAACATGGTTCCAAAGTAAGGATCTGTGCCCACTTGTACCATATACTCAAGTGTTTGATCAGTAGCTTCCTTGGATACAGGATTACCCATCACTTCAGTTGTTGCAACACGGTTGGTGTCCGTATTAGGATCGTACAGACGTTTGATAAACTGCGGTTGCACCATGACACCATCGTTTGAGATGGCTGTAAAGGCACGCAACATTTGGAGCTGAGTCACAGAAATCCCCTGCCCAAAGGAACTCATCGCATAAGTCACAATATTATCCGCAGGAAGCAGACCTGTCGCTTCTCCACCGATACCAATCCTTGCTGGCAGGCCAAAACGGAATTTTTCAAGGTAGTTCAGCCAGCGGGCATCTCCTAGTTTTTGCTGTAAAATCGTCATCCCGATATTGCTGGAAAATGGCAGAGCATTAGCAATCGTCATGTAACGTCCCTCACTGACACCTGAATTGACATCCCAGTCCTTAATGATGGCATCTGCAATCTGGATTTGATTGTTAAAATAGGCTTGGTTTGGGTCAAACACTCCTGCATCAATAGCTGATGCTGTCGTTATGGTCTTAAGTGTAGAACCTGGTTCATAATTGGTCTGGTAAAGGACGTTATTCCACGAGAAGCCCTCTGCATCCAGACCTTCCTTGGTGTCCGAATTAAAGCTAGGGCGTTGAGTTGTTGCCAAAATTTGCCCTGTTTTGGCATGGATTAAGGTTGCACTGGCAAAAACACCATTGGCTTTGGATTGAAACTCATCCATAGCTGTTTCAAGGTTAATCTGTAAAGGTGCTGATAAGGTTGTATAAACATCTTGCCCATCTTTGACTTGCCGTTTGACCTGACCAGTGCCTAATTGGGGTAAACCGGCGCGATCCTTTTCATAAATAACGATACCGTCTTGCCCCGCTAGGATACTGTTGAGCGAAGCCTCCATGCCTGTTGTACCGATAAGGCTTTTACTGCCGTCTTTATTTTCTTGTTGCTGTGCCAAGCCGATAAACTGAGAAGCAAAAGCACCGTTTGGGTACATTCGATTAGCACTGCCTGTAAAATGAACTCCCTGAATCTCACGTTCTTTCAGAGCGTCAGTAATGACTCTCATATTGCTGTAGGAGATGTTGCTCCCTCCGACACCAAAAGAAACCTGAACGAGCCCATCTTGACTGAGCTGGCTGATGGTGTAGTCTTTTTCGATACCTAGAACATCATGAAAAACATCTGCAACAGCCTGAAAATGTTTGCTTTCAACATACAGAGGCTTCTCATCAACATCTATGTGCTTTTTATCAATCACAGCATGGACAGTGTAAGTCGTTGAGGCTTCTGCAATCGGCACTCCATTACGGTCATAAATTGTTCCCCGCTTAGCAGGAATGAGTTGCTCAACTTGGTGAACCTGTTTAGCAAGTTCAGATAACTTGACCCCAAACTTGCTGTCTGTTCCGATAATCACTGCAAAATTGATAATGAAAACAAAGAAAATCACAATGGTCAACATCATCAGATTTTGTGCGACACGTTTCCTGTTTTCTTTTGGCGTTTGGCGACGATCCGTCAAGACAAAACTCAAGAACCATTTCTTAAATCTATTCATGCTTAATCCACTTTCTGTAAATTACCACTTTGTGTTTTTATATCTGATTTGGTCACAATGTCGGTAATGCGTTCCAGCCGTGTTAATTCATTGACTTCTTGCTTGGCATCGTTCAACTCATCCTTCTGGTCATTGATCTTGTTGTTGAGAACAGTAATATCTTGTTGTAGTTGCTGATGTCGAATTTGCATGTAAACCACACTTACTGCCATAATAATCCCAGTGATAACCAGACACAGGTAAAAGGTCTTCTCAATTCTTGAAAAGGTTCTAATCTTATCCCCCAGCACTCGTCTGAGGTCCTCAGTATACTTTTCCTTAGCCATTTGCTTTACTTCCTTATTTTTTCAGCCACCCGTAATTTTGCGGAATGGGCTCGATTGTTTGTCATCAATTCAGCCTCAGATGGTAATATCGGTTTTCTATTGATCAAGCGAACCATGGGCTGGAGGTCTTCTGGGATAAAGGGGAGACCTTTTGGTACTTCAACAGTTGAGGCCTCCTTAAACAACTGTTTGGTCAGTCGATCTTCTAAGGAGTGGAAGGTGATGACGGAAATTCTTCCCCCAACAGCTAGCAGTTCCAAGGCCTGCTGAATAGAGGCATCTGCTGCACCTAATTCATCATTGACCTCGATTCGAATAGCCTGAAAAATTTGCTTAGCAGGATGCCCTTTTTTCTTGAGTTCTTTAGCTGGTTTGGCAGATTTGATGATATCCGCCAGTTCTGTTGTGGTCTCGATTGGTTTGACTTGCCTGATTTGCTCGATTTTTCTGGCAATCTGTTTGGCAAATTTATCCTCACCATACTTGAAAAAAATCCTTACTAAATCATGGTAGTCATAACCATTAACCACATCATAGGCAGAAAAAGCTTGGTCGCGGTTCATCCGCATATCTAACGGCGCATCTTTTTTATAGGAAAATCCTCGCTCCCGCTCATCCAACTGCGGACTAGATACCCCTAAATCATATATAATGCCATCGATTTCTGCCACACCATGTGCTGCTAAAGCCTGCTTCAACTGGCGAAAATTGGCTCGGATAAAGGTCACCTGCCCTTTTTCAACGTATGGCTTAAGTCTTATCATTGCATGGTCGATTGCTGCCTGATCTTGGTCAAAGCAATACAAATGCCCCTTATCACTCAGTTGAGATAAGAGGTAACTGGAATGCCCAGCGCCACCCAAGGTCGCATCAACATAGACACCGTCAGGCTTAATAGCAAGACTATCCACAGTCTCTTTTAGAAGTACTGTCACATGATGAAATTCTACTGTCATAACCTTTATTGTACCATATTTCCAATTTTTTATAAAAGGAAAGGCTGAGTTTTTGACGTAGCAATGAATTTGTCATGTTTTCGATAAGGCATTGTTATCACAGCCAATGTCAGTTTTGACCAGCGACTCTACGAAAGCCTCTGAATCTGCTGACAAACTTTTCACCACAACACTAAAAAATTTGGCTTTAGACAATCAAAGCCAAATCTCTTTATATATTTGTTACTTCATCATATTAGACTAAGACACCGAGAGGCCGCTCAGCTATTTCCAAAACTCATCAAAAATTGTAATCGGCAGATGGCGTTTGTGCTGGGTCTTATGCCACCAATTTTCAATAATCTGGCGGTCTTGCTCTGCGATGGTCTTACCTTCAAGGTAGTCGTCAATAGCCGTGTAGGTGACACCGAGCGCCACTTCGTCAGCCTGCTGAGGCTTGTTTTCTTCGAGGTCTGCAATGGGGACTTTGTTGTAGAGAGCAGGGTCTGCTCCTAGTTCTTGCAAGAGTTGCTTGCCTTGCCGCTTATTGAGACGAAAGAGAGGCAGAATGTCTGCGCCACCATCGCCAAACTTGGTAAAGAAACCTGTGATATTCTCAGCAGCATGATCCGTTCCGATGACGGCACCCTTGTTATCTCCTGCAATTGCGTACTGGGCAATCATGCGCATTCTGGCCTTGATGTTGCCCTTATTGAAGTCTGAGATGTACTGTCCAGCTGCTGCTAAACCAGCAACAATGCCATCAACCCCTTCCTTGATATTGACCGTCAGGGTTTGGTCCGGTTGGATAAAGGCTAAGGCTTTTTGAGCATCTGCTTCATCTGCTTGGATACCATAAGGCAGACGCACAGCGATGAACTGATAACTGTCATCGCTTGTCTCCTGACGGAGCTCTGCGATGGCGAGCTGGGCCAGGCGCCCAGCGAGAGTCGAATCCTGCCCACCTGAAATGCCCAATACCAAACTTTTAAGAAAGGGGTGTTTGCGCAGATAAGCCTTTAGAAAGTCGATGGAGCGGCGAATTTCTGCTGCAGGGTCGATAACAGGTTTGACCCCTAATTCCTTGATAATCTCGTCTTGTAAACTCATTGCCCGTTCTCCTTTGCTTGTTCTTGTGCTTTCTTGCGGAGGTCATCGATAATCTTCATCTTGTTATCCCAGACGTCTTGAGCGAGGTCAACTGGATAAGGCTGCGGGTTGAGAATCCGCTTGTACTCGTCCCAGAGTTGGTCGTATTGCTGGCGGCTGTACTCTTTAATCTCCTCAAGGCTCGGCAGGTCATAGACCAGCTCACCGTCTTTGAAGATGTCAATCAAGAGCGGTCTGGCTTCGAACTCACGCACCGTCTTATTGATGTAGGTGTAAACGGGATGGAACATAAAAATCTCATCCATACTGGTCACATCGACATCGGCATAGGTGATGTAGTCCCCTTCTGACTTGCCTTTGGCACAGCTGGTGATGCGCCAGACTTGTTTCTTACCTGGTGTGGAGACTTTTTCGGCGTTGCTGGAGAGCTTGATGGTATCAACCATGCGCCCTTCGTCGTTTTCGATGGAGACAATCTTATAAACCGCACCAAGAGCTGGCTGGTCATAGGCAGTAATCAGTTTGGTGCCGACGCCCCAGACATCAATTTTGGCCTTTTGCATCTTGAGGTTGAGGATGGTATTCTCATCAAGGTCGTTTGAGGCGTAGATTTTAGCATTTGGGAAGCCAGCATCGTCTAGCTGTTGACGGACTTTCTTAGACAGGTAGGCCATATCACCCGAATCCAGTCTCACTCCTTTAAAGTTAATCTTATCCCCAAACTCTTTAGCGACATCGATGGCCGCAGGCACCCCAACTCGAAGGGTATCATAGGTGTCAACTAGGAAAACACAGTCGTAGTGGGTCTCGGCATAGGCCTTAAAGGCCTTGTAATCATCACCATAAGTCTGGACCAAAGCGTGAGCATGGGTTCCAAGGACAGGAATGCCAAAAATCTTGCCTGCCCGCACATTGCTGGTTCCGTCAGCCCCACCGATAACAGCTGCTCGTGTTCCCCAGATGGCAGCGTCCATCTCCTGAGCCCGACGTGTTCCAAATTCCAACAGCGGCTCATCTTCGATAACAGCCTTAATCCGAGCTGCCTTGGTCGCAATCAAGGTCTGGAAATTGATGATGTTGAGCAGGGCGGTCTCAATCAACTGGCAATGGGCTAGCGAGCCTTCAATCTGCACCAAGGGCTCATTGGCAAAGACCAAGTCCCCCTCACGCGCCGACCGAACCGTTAGCTGGAGCTTAAAGTCTGTTAGATAAGCCAGATAGTCCTCATCATAGCTCATCTCCCGCAGGTAAGCGATGTCTGTCTCCGTAAAACGTAAATTCTGCAGGTACTTGACCAAGCGCTCCAAGCCTGCAAACACGGCATAACCATTGTTAAAGGGGAGCTTTCGGAAGTAAGCCTCAAAGACCGCATGCTTGTTGTGAATACCTTGCTTAAAATAGACTTGCATCATGTTAATCTGGTACAAATCCGTATGCAGGGTTAAACTGTCATCTGGGTATAGCATATTTTCTCCTTTTCTGGACATAGCAGAGCTAGTTTTCACCTCACCATTATACCAAAAATAGCCCAAGAGGGCTATTTTTGTGAACTTTTACTCAATAACAAGAACAGGCTCTTTTATCCGTGTTCCACAATGTACTGATAAGCCTGCTGACCAGCGATGGCGCCATCACCCACAGCAGTTGTAATCTGACGCAGGTGTTTTTGACGAACATCACCGATGGCAAAAATTCCAGGTACCACTGTACGCATCAGCTCATCTGTCACAATCCACCCTTGATCATCTGTAATGCCAAGACCGTCAACCATACCTGAAACCGGGTCTAGACCAACATAGATAAAGACCCCGCCAAAGGCATGTTCAGACAGCTCACCAGTTTTGACATTCTCCACCAAAACACTATCAACCTTGATGTCACTGCCTTTAATTTCCTTAACGACACTGTCCCAGATAAACTTAATCTTATCGTTAGCAAAGGCTCTGTCTTGCAAAACTTTTTGGGCACGAAGTTCATCACGTCGGTGAATAATGGTCACACTAGAAGCAAATCGTGTCAGAAAGAGGGCCTCTTCAACAGCAGAGTCTCCACCACCGACAACCAATAGGTCTTGTCCTCGGAAGAATGCCCCATCGCAGACCGCACAGTAGGAGACCCCACGGCTAGTATAGGTATCCTCACCAGGTGCTCCCAAGAGACGGTGCTTGGCTCCTGTCGCCACAATGACTGTCTTCGTCTCATAGGTCGTGTCAGCTGTTTTCACCAATTTATGGTCACCCTTGTCCTCAATACCAGTGACAATACCGTAAAGGTTTTCAACACCCATTTTTTCTAAGGGTTCGTGCATTTTCATGGACAATTCTGGTCCTGTAATCAGGTCAAAACCTGGGTAGTTTTCAATGTCCAGGGTGTTATTCATCTGACCACCAGGTGCCCCCTGCTCAATCAGTGCTGTTTTTAAGTTACTACGTGCTGCATAGAGGGCAGCAGTCATGCCCGCAGGCCCACTACCAATAATAATCGTATCGTACATATCGTTTACTTCCTTATTTATTTTTAAGATTTCACCATTAACAAAATAGCCATAAAGGCGAAGGCCATGACCGGAATCGTCATCAGCAGCATAAGAGACAGCTCATAAAGCACTCGACGGCGTTGTTTTTGACTATCGTCCAATCCCCTAGCCGCGCGGTAGAGTAACCATAGCCCTCCCAGAACAACTGCTGTTATCGCCGAAAGACCCAGCCCTTGTAAATAAAAACCAAAAATCTCTGCCAGCATGTCCTTGTCTCCACATCATAAAAATACTCACTAAAAAGGAGTATTCTCATTATATCAAAACTTCTTGCTTTTTTCGACTAATTAAAATTCTTCTTATAGTTAGCGAAAAACTCTCTTGTTCGCTCATGTTTCGGCTGGTTAAAAATCTGATCTGGCGTGCCTTCTTCCAAAATTTTCCCTTTTTCAAGGAAAAGTACCTTATCTGCCACTTCGTAGACAAAGCCCATGTCGTGACTGACCAAAATCATGGTTTGACCGTTCTTGGCTGCTGCTGCGATGGATTTTTCAACTTCACCGACCAGCTCAGGGTCAAGGGCTGAGGTGGGCTCGTCCAGAAGCAAGACATCAGGTTTCATGGCCAATGCCCGAGCAATAGCAACCCGCTGTTTCTGACCGCCAGAGAGATGTTTGGGGTAGTGCCCCATACGGTCGGCTAGGCCGACTTTTGCCAACTCTTCTTTGGCGATAGCTGTCGCTTCTTCGTCGGAGAGTTTCTTGACCAGTTTAAGGCCTTCTTTAACATTATCAAGGGCCGTCCGACGTTCAAAGAGGTTGAATTGCTGGAACACCATGGCTAATTTGCGACGCAAGGTCAACACCTGTTCCTTACTAATCTTGCCGAAATCAACGGTAAAACCGTCAATGTCAATACTGCCTGTGTCAGGCTTTTCCAAGTAATTGAGCGACCGTAAAAAGGTCGATTTACCTGCTCCTGATGCACCGACCAGGGCGATAACCTCCCCTTTCTCGATGGTCAAATTGAGGTTGTCCAAGACAGTTTGTCCAGAAAATTCCTTTGAGAGGTTGCTGATTTTAATCATGTACTCGTCCTCCTTCCACACGGTCTGGTGACTTGATTTCCATCTTCTTCTCGATCAAACGACCGATATTTTCGATGATAATGCTAATCCCCCAGTAAATCAAGGCAACAGAGATGAAGCGCTCGAAATAACGGTAGTCACTCCCACCCAAAATCTGAGCCTGAGCAAACATTTCCACGATCCCTGCGTTAAAGGCTAACGATGTGCCCTTGGTCAAACCAATCAGGGTATTGATGAGTGTGGGGGTTGCGACCACCGCCGCATGGGGAATGATTACCCGACGGTAGACCTGAGCCTCGGTCATGCCAAGACTCCTCGCTGCTTCAATCTCACCAGGATTGACCGATAAAATCGCTGCCCGAAGGGTCTCGCTGGTGTAGGCTGCTTCATTAAAAGCAAAGGCAGTGATGGCAAAAACCTGTGCAGGAATATCGTTAATATTAAAGTTAAACCCATACTTCGTATTGATGGCTTTGAGCACCAGCGGAATCCCGTAGTAGGTCAGCATAAGTTGCACCAGAACGGGCGTCCCCCGCAAAAAACTCACAAAAACCGCTTGGATTGGGTAAAGCACCTTGACCCGATTGATTTTGACGATGGCAAATAGCAGAGCTAGTACCAAGCCGAAACATGCTCCTGCAAACGTCAGCCCCAAGGTCACAGGGAGACGTTCTAAAATCTTTGGCAGGGCATCAAATACCGCTCGCCAACTAAATAATTTACCAGCTGGAATCCATTCTAAAAACTCCTGATACCATGCTGGTACGGCTACTAAAAACATAGGATAGGTTCCTTTCTAACGTTCCAAAAGTTTACATGGAACTGCTACTAATTATACTAGTCTATCACATTCTTCCTCTATTTTCTAATAGTTAGTTCTAATAGACACGATAGGAAAATCTTATGAAGAAAAAACCAGATGCCACCGCATCTGGTTTGTAAAGATAAACAAGTGATCACCTAAACCCATGAAAAGCACTGGCTAAATAGCCTAACATGCCATTTTTGGTCGCCTGATTGCCCTCTCTTTCCTTGAAATTTTCCCAAACTTGTCGCTCCTCAGGGGGTCAAGCGAATGACCTTTTTAATCACCAAATCAGCAAAACTCTGACGAGCCTTTCCAAGTCTAGTTTCCAAGACCAGTCCGTGATACTTCTCTTGTTTCACGATGGCAATGGTCTCTTATAAGGACTGAGTAACCTGATCATCCACCTCTTGATTGTCGACTGTCCGCATCGACAGGACAATAACTTTCGATCACTCTAAATCCAATAACACTAATTATTTGGTCATTTTATCACCTTTTCTAGGGAATGTCTGTTCTGTCATAAGCAACTGCTATCATTAGTCCACATCTTTAGCAATTTTTACCGAATTAGCAAGTCCAACGGCATATTGTTGATTGATTTTTTTGATGCGATCAGGCTCTGAATCAGTTTTTAATTAGCGCAAAAACCTGTCCTCCGACCTAGGCTCTAAGAGTAAATGGGTCAACTGATTTGCCAAATGACTTTTTTGATTATTCAACAATATGATAATCATAAGTTGAATAATTGCAATTCCCATCCAAACCAAGTACCGTTCCATAGCGAACACCACCTTCCTATTGTAATAGATTGCTTTTATTATGATCCCAAAAGAGGCTTGTTTCCAATGATTGTGTTACCACTTTCTATCAGCAACAACAAAAAGATTGAAGAATAGGCTCAAACGCCACCTCTTCAATCTTTATTTGTTTTCTTCACATTCAGGAAAAACAACTTAAAAACTTTGCTTTTTAGCTTTGCGCTCGGCTCTGCCTTTGGCACGAGCTTCAATGCGTTTTTCCTTACGGCGTTTTTCTTTGACCGCCCACTGGATTTTTTTCTTGTAGCCTGGTTTGATTTTCTTCTTTTTCTTTTTAACCAAACCAATCATCTCGATGTCGAGTTTCTCATGAGATTTTTCCCGATTGACTCGACGATCGCGGTCGTAGGTATCAATGATTTCGCCATCTTTGATGGTTTTTGGTGTAAACGTCACGCCAAGTTTCTCTAGCTCACGAATATCGCTGTCATCGCTCGGGTGATAGAGGGTGATAGCTGTGCCGCGCAAGCCATTGCGACCCGTTCGCCCCACTCGGTGAACAAAGAAGGACAAATCTTGAGGAATGGCATCATTGATGACGTGACTGACCCCCTCAATGTCGATACCGCGCGCTGCTAAATCAGTCGCTACGATGTACTCGTAGTCTAAGTGCTTGACCTGCGCCATAATGCGTTTGCGCTCACGGGGCTGAATGCCACCATGGATTTTAGCTACCTTGAGCCCATTGGCGACCAGATAGCCGTGAAGGTCGTCCGCTCGCTCCTTGGTGTTGACGAAAATCATGGCCAAGTAAGGCTGTAGAGTCTTTGCAATCGCCAAAATCTGAGCATTCTTATCCCGCCCTTTGGTGGAGACCAGCCAGTTGTCAATGGTGTCTGCGATGACTGTTTTGGTCTTGATTTGCTCCATGACAGGGTTGGTTAGGTATTTTTTGAGAAAGGGCTGGAGCTTCTGTGGAATCGTCGCTGAGAAGACCAGGATTTGCACCTGCTTGGGCAGGCTAGCCGCGATCTTATCTACCGTGTCTAAGAAGCCCATGTCTAAGGTCATATCGGCTTCGTCCACGACAAAGGTATGTGCCTTATGGATACCCAAATCACCTGATTTGACCAAGTCATAAATCCGACCCGGCGTCCCGATGACAATGTGAGGCTGGCTACTAGTTAGCTTCTCAATTTGGCGGAGTTTATCTGTGCCACCGACATAGTTGACCACCCGAATCTCCTCAGCCGAGTGTGTTGCAATCTGACGAGTAGCTTGGTAAATCTGGGTTGCCAGCTCTCGAGACGGTGCTGTGATGACCACCTGTACGTGGTCCACCGCTGGATCAATCTTTTCAAAAATAGGCAAGAGGAAAGTGTGGGTCTTACCGGAACCAGTCTTTGACTCGCCGACCAAGTCGCGACCCGAACGCACCACAGGAATCAGCTTTTGCTGCACTCCTGTCGGCTGAATAAAGTTCACCTCGTCCAACGCTACTTGGATAAAGGGCTTAAAATTAAAATCCTTAAATGACATGATAACCTCGTTTCTTTGTCTTCTATTATACCATACTTTGCATGAGAAAGATACGGACGTAGGTTTGAGTTCCAAAGACTTACTGGAATATCACTTGCCATATCATGAGCTAAGATATCGTTTTTCTGATATCAAAAGAAGCATAACATCGCTACCTGTTAAAAACGATTCCTACTTTTATAGCTATTCACCAATAATGCAAGTCTACTATCATTTTCTCACGAGTAGCTATCCTGCACAACTGAGTAGCAAAAAAGACTGAAGAAAACAGTCTAAACGACTTTTTCTCAAGTCTGAGAGCGGGACTCAATCGGTCATTGATTAGTAGTTGATGCCTCCCCACCTGTCAAATATCTAGGGTTCGGGCTAAAACGATCTCTCCCAGACCGTTTTTGACACTTGCTCAGCAAGTTTCATTTCCCGATAAAAAGGCATCCTGACCTTTTTATCCCACCTCCGCATGGCTTCAACAGTTAAGAAGTGGCGATTTGAGGTTTGAAATTTGGGAAATATTGCTTTCCTCATTCGTTAGGGCTGTTCAGGTGATAACACCAGAACATTAGAGAGTAGAGTTGCCACCTTCAAGGCACAGGCACCTTGAAGCACCCAACCACTGCGTCTAACTTTGTTAACAATAACAAAAAGGGAAGGTTAGGACATTTGTCCCAGCCTCTGCACTACTATAAATTCTCACCAACAGCTGCCAGTAAGTCCGCTATCTTGCTAGCGTCAGCTCCTCCTGCCATGGCCATGTCTGGCTTACCGCCACCACGACCGTTGATGATAGGAGCGAGCGCCTTAACCAGATTGCCAGCGTGGGCGTTTGCTGACTTGCTAGCGACAAGGAGGTTTACCTTGTCTCCGATAGCCGCTACCAGAACCAAGACATCTGAGTAGTCTCCCTGCTTCCAATTGTCTGCAAAAGTGCGAAGAGCCCCTACATCAGCAACATCAACTTGACTAGCAATGTAGTGAAGATCGTTTGCTTCCTTGACCTCCTTAAAGAGGTCACCAGCTGCCGCTGCTGCAGCTTTTTCTTTCAGACTGGCATTTTCTTTTTGCAACTCACGGAGGTCGGCTTGCAGGCTAGCGACCTTATTTGGCACCTCTTTCAGTTGCGGAGCTTTCAAGGTTGCCGCAATGGTCTTGAGGGCGTCCTCTTGCTCACGGTAAGCCAAGAAGGCTTCGCGACCTGTCACCGCTAGGAGACGACGAGTTCCAGAGCCGATTCCCTCTTCTTTGACAATCTTGAAGAGGCCGATTTCAGCGGTATTGCCGACATGGGTTCCCCCACAAAGCTCGATGGAATAGTCGCCAATGGTCACGACACGCACAACCTTGCCGTACTTCTCGCCAAAGAGAGCCATGGCTCCCATGCCTTTTGCCGTCTCCACATCCGTTTCAACGGTCACAACAGGAAGGGCCTCCCAAATTTTCTCATTAACCTGCTCCTCGATACGGCGGAGCTCTTCTGCTGTCACCGCCTCAAAGTGGGTAAAGTCAAAGCGAAGGAAACCAGCTTCGTTAAGGGAGCCTGCTTGGGTCGCATGCTCACCGATGATGTCGTGGAGGGCTGCATGGAGCAAGTGCGTCGCAGTATGGTTTTTCTCCACCGCCTGACGGCGTGCCTTATCAATCTCCAGCACATAGCTTGTACCAACAGACAGGCTAGCCAATACTTCTACGGTGTGGAGCGGCTGTCCATTCGGCGCCTTTTGGACATCAATGACCTTCGCCACCGTGTCACCCTTGTCATTTTTAATCACACCGTGGTCAGCCACCTGACCACCCATCTCCGCATAAAACGGCGTTTGCTCAAAGAGCAACAGCGCTTGTCCCTCAGAGATGGCTTCTGTCCTTTCATTGTCAGCGATGATGACAGAGAGCGGGCTCGTCAAGCTAGTCTCTCCGTAGATAAAGGTGGATGGCTCAACCAGCGCAGCCAACGTCTCGTTTTGCATGCCCATAGAGCCACCTTTTACCACGCTAGCACGAGCGCGGTCTTGCTGCTCTTTCATGGCTGCCTTGAAGCCCTCGTGGTCAATGGCAAAGCCAGCATCCTCTGCCAATTCTTCGGTCAACTCAACAGGGAAACCATAGGTGTCATAGAGTTTGAAAATATCCTGACCAGACACGGTGGCCTGCCCTGCTTTTTTCAAATCTGCCAAGAGCTCTTCCAAGTGAACAGACCCTGCGTCAATGGTGCGAGCAAAAGTTTCTTCTTCTCGCTTGACAATTTTCTCAATGAAGTCACGTTTTTCAAGGATTTCTGGGTAGTAGCTCTTCATGATCTCGCCCACTGTCACGACCAGCTCGTAAAGGAAGGGCTTATCAATGCCGAGACGGCGACCGTGCATGACCGCACGACGGAGGAGGCGACGAAGAACGTAGCCACGCCCTTCGTTTCCAGGCAGAGCCCCATCACCGATGGCAAAACTGAGGGCACGGATATGGTCAGCGATAACCTTGAAGCTCATGTTGTCGCCATCAGGGTCATAGGTCTTACCAGACATGGCTTCCACTCGCTCGATAATCGGCAGGAAGAGGTCGGTCTCAAAGTTGGTCTTAGCCCCTTGGAAAATGGAGACCAGACGCTCCAGACCAGCTCCCGTATCGATGTTTTTATTTGGCAGTTCCTTGTACTCGCTGCGTGGAACCGCAGGATCAGCGTTGAACTGGGACAGCACCACATTCCAAATCTCGATGTAACGGTCGTTTTCAATGTCCTCTTCTAGCAGGCGAATCCCGATGTTTTCTGGGTCAAAGTCTGTTCCACGGTCAAAGAAAATCTCTGTGTCTGGTCCTGATGGTCCAGCACCGATTTCCCAGAAATTATCCTCCAGAGGAATCAGGTGGCTAGGGTCAACCCCCAGCTCAATCCAGCGATTGTAAGAATCCGTATCCGCAGGATAATAAGTCATGTAGAGCTTGTCCAAAGGCATAGCAAACCAGTCTGGGCTGGTCAAGAGCTCAAAGGCAAAAGCAATGGCCTCATCACGGAAATAATCCCCAATAGAAAAGTTGCCCAACATCTCAAACATGGTGTGGTGACGAGCGGTCTTACCGACATTTTCAATGTCATTAGTACGGATGGATTTTTGAGCATTGGTAATCCGTGGATTTTCAGGATTTACCGTCCCGTCAAAATATTTTTTCAAAGTTGCAACCCCAGAATTGATCCAGAGCAGGGTTGGGTCGTTGACCGGCACCAAATTGGCTGATGGCTCAACGCTGTGGCCTTTTGAGGCAAAGAAATCCAGCCACATTTGGCGTACTTCAGCTGATGTCATGTATCTCATTATCAATATCTCCTTTAATTAGCGGCTGAGCTAGCGCTAGCTGCCGCTTCTGTTTCCTTAACGTAGTCAATGGCAATAACAAGGGCAATTACCAAATCGCTGTAGGCTTCCTCATGAACCGTCACTTGGTAGGTCGAGGTGAGACGAAACCATTCTTGATTGATGTCTGCAATCTTGCGACCGCCTTTTTTTAGGGTGAAGTCCATATCCCAGAAATCACCCTGAACAACCATATCTAGTCCCTCAATCCGATAGCGCGGGCGAAACCAGCTAAACTCCTTTTGCAGGGCAAACTGCTCCCCACTGGCTAAGGTAATGGTAAAGCGTGGCAAAAACCACGTCCACTGCCGCTTAATCCGAGCGACCTCCTGACCAGCCATATCCGTGATGGTAAATTCTTTGAGCCACTTGAGCAAGGAACCGGCTACCTCATAGTGCGGCTGATTATGCTGGTCTTTAACCTGAAATTTGCCTGCCAAGGACCAAAATCTTTGCTTAATATAGAACTTCTTCATCTTGCACCATTCCTCAAAAAATGACAAAACCATCAAACGAGGGGCGAAAAACCGCGGTACCACCCTCATTCAATGACCTTGTCATCCTCTTCTTTATTTGATTTTCTTAGTAAGTAGCAGACATGTTAATCAATGACTGGCTCACAACAGCCGCCAGCTTTCTGAACATTGATGGTTAACACTCATTCTTACCTTATTCTGATTTTTCCTCTGAACTAGAGGTTTCTGCTGAACTGTTGCTGGTTTCGGCACTTGATGACGCTACAGCATCTGTTGCCGCATAAGCTGATAAAATATTGGCGAAAGCATCGTCTTTGATTTTAACATTTGCCTTCTCCAAAGCTGCCGCAACCACTTGACGTTGGAAATTGCTGTCAGCCTTTTTCTCAGCAAGAAGCATCAATTCCAAACGATTTTTATATGTCTTCCAATCAGAAGCCTTCTCTGTCTTAGCCGTTGTCTTGATAATGTAGTAGCCTGTCGTAAAGGTCTGCTGGTTAGTGACAGGGACAATCTCTGAGATACCGTTAACATCAAGCTTCGCAGCTGCTGCACGCACTTCTGCAGGAAGATTGTTTTCTGCACTATCAAACTTATACTCCGTCTCAGAAGCCTTGGTTTTTTCCTTGGCAATCGCTGCAAAGTCAGCGCCTTGAGCCTTAACTTGCTCTAAAACAGCTTTTGCTTCATCCTCTGTTTGGAGGAGAATAACTTGTGCTGTAATTTCTGGGGTATAAGTTTCAAAGGCCTTGGCATAGGTTTCGTCAGTGATTTCTTTTTTGGCAGCTTCTTCTACCGCATATTCCAGCAGTAAATTTTTGCGCAATTCTTGCTTATAAGTCTCTGTTGTCAAGCCGACTTGAGCCAGAGCATTAGCAAAGTTGTCGCCGTACTGCTCTGCTGTCTTGTTATAGGCTTCAGTAACTTTTTCCTCGGACACTTTATCACCATATTGTTCCTCAAAAACTCGTGATAAAATCAAGGTCAGCATAGCTTGTTGAGCAGCAGATGTTTTCTTAACCTCTGCATAGAAATCAGAAACTGTAATCGTGTCACCTTTCATTGTGACCAACTTCGTCTCTTCTGTTGCCCCCTTGGCACAAGCTGCCAGCGTTGTTACCGACAGAAGCGTCAAAGCTCCCATCACAAAGCGTTTTTTCATGATTAGTTACTCCTTTTCAATCTTAACCCTATCATTATAGCACATTTTCTTAAAAATAACTTAGTCTGGAAGGACAATATTTTCTGCGTTTTTACGAATCATCAAAAGCCCGTCACCTAGTGGCAGTAAAGTTGCTGTCAAATCAGGGTGATTCAGGGTCGCCTCAAAGAGCTTGTGAAGTCCCTTGTAGATAGCCCGTTGTCCACGGTGGATTTGGTCAAATGGCAGAGCAACGTCACCGCCTTGAAATACGTCGTCAATGACGACGACACCGCCGACCCTTAATCGCTTGAGGATTTCAGGGAGAAAGACGATGTACTTGGATTTAGCAGAATCCATAAAGGCGAGGTCATAAGTTTCCGTCAATCCACCCAAAAGATCCACCGCATCGCCCTCCAAGAGGGTAATTTGCTGGCAATGATCATACTTGGAAAAATTAGCCTTAGCCAGCTCAATCATCTCAGGATTGCGGTCGATGGTCGTGATTTGGGCAGACGGGGCATTATCAGCCATGAGTAGAGCTGAAAAGCCGATAGCCGTTCCGACTTCTAAAATCTGCTTGGGTTGCAAGGTCTGCAAGAGAAAGCGAAAATAAGCCACTGTCTCATGGGGAATCACAGGGACATTGTGTGCCTTGGCAAAAGCCTCAAGCTCTGCCAGATGACCAGTAACCGGCGCCTGCTGGTGTCGCATAAAATCAACAATTTCAGGCTTGACCACGGGGCGTCTCATGTTGTTATTGGAGTGTTCATTATATGTTTTTACCATAAGACGATTGTACCATATTTACTAGAAAATCGGTAGTGCCAAAATATCCCGTAAGTGTTCAATGTTGGTATTGGTTGGACTGTCTGGCTGGGTCAGATTAATGGAGTGAATTCCTGCCCGCTCGGCAGCTTCCCTATCCAGAGAACGGTCACCAATATAGTAGGTCTGGGTTTTGTCCAGTCCATACTTGTCCAAAAGATAGAAAAGAGCATCCGGCTCTGGTTTTCTGGCAAAGCCGTGAGTGCTGTTAATCACCTCAGTGAAATAATCAGCAATGCCCAGGCGTTCGAGGACCGCATCAGTCGTTGCTCCCTTGTGGGTATAGATAAAGTGATGGACACCAGCAGAAGCTGTCTGAGCCAGAACGTCTAGAGCACCTGGCATCAGGATAATCTGGTCATCTAACTGCTCCTGCCCTGCCATAAAACTAGCCATCAGTTGGAGATCATCACCTTCTAAATCAGCCTTCTTTGCTTGAGTCTCCAACAAGTGTTTAACGGAAGTCCGAAGGATAAACTCCCCAACTTCCGTCTCATCGAAAGCCCAGCCATGCTGCGCATAGAGCTGTTTTAGCACGATCATAATGGCTGGATAAGAATCTGCTAGAGTACCGTCAAAATCCCAAATAAACGCGGTTTTTGTCATTCTAATTTCCCTCTTTGAGTGTTCTAATATACTTCCCACCCCAGACCTCGATTTGCTCTAAGACAGCGTGAAATTCCTGCCCAATCGCTGTTAAGCGATACTCAACCCGAGGCGGGACTTCTGGGTAAACCGTTCGTGTAATCAAGCCCTCGTCTTCTAGATAGCGTAATTGCTTGGTCAGGGTTGATTGGGTAATTTCTCCCAGATCTCGTTGGAGTTCCCCAAATCGCTTGGTCTGTCCATCCAAATGATGCAAAATCAAAATCGCCCATTTCCCTGAAATGAGTTTTTGCGTGGTTACAAACGGGCACTTGCCAAATAATTCCATCTTTTTCTCCTTTATATCATCCATTTCTATCCCAAAAGATACTAACTATTCATAAAAAACCTACTTGTTATTTTCTACTAACTTGTTAAAATAGTGGTGTAATCGATTATAACACAATTTTGTCAAAAAAGGTAGGTAGACTCTATGAAAATTGCCATTATCGGTGCCAACGGAAAAGCTGGCAAACGCATTGCTCAAGAAGCTCTCAAGCGCGGTCATGAGGTCACAGCCATCGTCCGCGATGCTCAAAAAACGGACCTAACACCTGTCATCGAAAAAGACATCCTCTCCATCACGACAGCAGATGTCGCGGGTCTGGACGCCCTTATCATTGCAACAGGTTTTTGGACACCAGACCTCTTTCATCTCTTTGAGGAAGGGCATCGTCACATTGCCCGCCTCTTGTCAGACAGTGACACCCGTCTCCTTGTTGTCGGCGGTGCTGGCAGTCTCTATCTAGATGATAGCCACACCAGCCAGCCTGAATTTCCCGAGGATTTTGTTCCCTTTATTCAGGCCTCAAATGCTGGGCTTGCTGTTCTACGCCTATTTTCAACGGTCGCTTGGACCTATTTCAGTCCAGCAATGACCTTTGATCCAGACGGACGGGCAACAGGGGCTTATACCCTTGGTGGCGAAGAACTCATCCTCAACGCTGCTGGTGAGAGCTACATCAGCTATGCCGACTACGCCTTGGCCATGGTTGATGAGCTGGAAAACGCCCGTTTCATCCGCCAACGGTTTACAGCTGTATCTGAGCGCTAAAATCAACCCCACTCTCGATAGATAGTTGAGAGTGGGGTTTTCTTATCTCGTCACCCAATAGCGGGCTAAGGTTTTTCCGTCCTTAAGAGTGATAATGTCCTGCAACACACCGCCGACACTCTCAATCGTCTTGCAACTGGGCAGATTGTCCGCCAAAGCAGTGATAAAGACACGGTTAATTCCTCTTTCCTCGTAGCGGTCAAGGGCATAGCGGAGCAGAGTCCTCATAACCCCCTGCTGCCGAAACTTGGGTGAAGTAACATAGCCGATATGGCCACCCACAGTCGCTAAATCCCCCTTATCCAATTCCCAACGACAACCGATTCGTCCAGCTATCTCATCACCGATAAAGGCGTAATAATTGGTTGACGTTGACCAGTCAGGGTTGGCAGTTGTTGTTTCCTCTCGTCTGGTCTTTTCGTAGAAGGCTAGAAAATCAGTAACTGGTCTGGTTTCAACAAACCCATTTCCTGCTTCACGTTCCGCCACTAAAAGGAGGTTAAAATCGAGAAAAGCAACTTCATCAGTTACTGCTAATCGTCTAATGTCCATCGGTTATCCCTCCTTAACGAAAAAGGGCAGTCAGCCGCCCTTTTATCATCTATTTGTGTGCACCTTTTGCAACCAACTCTTCCAACTCGATCAAGCGTTTCTCAAAAACAGCGAAGGCTGCTTCAAGATAGTCCACTTCTTCCATATCAACACCAGCTTTTTTGATGACGTTGAGTGGGTAATCTGAGTTACCAGCCTTGAGGTAGTCCAGATACTTATCCTTATCCTCTTGTGTGCCATAGACAATCTTATCTGCCAAGAAATTAGCAGCTGCAAAGCCTGTTGCATACTGATAAACATAGTAGTTATAGTAGAAGTGCGGAATACGCGCCCACTCATACTGAATTTGCGGATTGTCCTCAGCAGAGAGACCATAGTACTTCTCATTGATATCCGCATAGAGCTTGTTGAGGTAGTCACTGGTCAGCACTTCTCCAGCTTGATCAGCCTTGTGGATAGCATCTTCAAACTCAGCAAACTGGGTTTGACGGAAGATGGTACCACGGAAACCATCAAGGTAGTTATTGAGAATAGCAAAGCGAACCTTCTCATCCGTCACCTCTTGCAGGAGGGCTTCAGTCAGGATATTCTCATTAGTCGTTGAGGCAATCTCTGCTAAGAAAATAGAGTAATCACCGTACACATACGGCTGGTTCTCACGAGTGTACATGGAGTGCATGCTGTGACCCGTCTCGTGAAGCAAGGTGTAGAAGTTGTTGAGGTTGTCTTGCCAGTTGAGCAGCATAAAAGCATTGGTATCGTAAGACCCACCAGAATAAGCACCAGAGCGCTTGCCCTTGTTCTCGTGAACATCAATCCAACGGTTCTCAAACGCCTCCTTAACCCGACGGGCATAATCCTCTCCAAAAATAGACAAGACTTCTTGTCCCTTGGTCAACGCTTCCTCATAGGTCATTGAGAGGTCAGTTTCTGACAGCGGGGTTAGGAGATCATACATCTTGAGGTCAGGCAAGTCAAGGATATCCTGACGGAGTTTGATGTAGCGATGCAGCAAGGGCAGGTGTTTGTTAACTGTTTCAACCAAGGTCTCATAAACAGACTCTGGGATAAAATTGGCTGCTAGAGCCGCTTGACGGGCAGAGGCGTATTTTCTGACCTTGGCCTTGTAGTTGTGAACCTTGACATTGGTTTGTAACGTCTTGGCATAGGTGTGTTGGAACTGCTCGTAAACACTATACAAACCTTCATAGGCCTCACGGCGGACATCACGGTCCTTATTTTCCAACAATTTGATGTAAGTCCCATGAGTCAACTCGACTACACCACCCTCACCATCTGGTACTATTGGGAAAAGGATATCCGCATTATCTAAAATGGAGAAGGTCTCGGATGCGGAACCGAAAATCTCGCTGGCGCCAGCCAAAAGCTCTTCTTCTGCCTGTGATAGAACATGTTCTTTTTGTTGGAATAAGCGCTCAAAATAGTGCTTATAAAGCGCAAGTCCTGCTTCTTCTGACAGAAACTCCTGGTACTGCTCCTCTGTGATGGTCATAAACTCTGGTTCATAGAAGGCAAACGTTCCACTGAATGCCGCATAAACTGACAGTGCTTTAGCTTGGAACTCCTGATACTTAGCAACTGTCGTGTCCTCATCATTTTTCATGGAAGCATAGACATAGAGTTTTTCGATGCGACGCGCTAAGCCTAACTGAGCTTCTGTGATTTCCAAAAGACTAGCCGCCGAGTCCAGCAAATGCCCTTGATACGCTACTGCTGATTCAACATCAGTCTGTAAAGCTTCAAACTCCGCCTCCCACGCCTCATCTGTTGGGAAAATAGTGGTCAAGTCCCAAGTGTGCTTGACATCAAGATGTGTCCGATTTTCTGACATAAATCATTATTCCTTTCCTATTGTTCTGTTCTCCATTATAGCATAAAATCGCGGAGGATAAAGGGTTTGTCTGCTCGTTGCCTCATTTTTCTCATAAAAAGCTGTAAATTGTGCCAAATATCGCCCCAAATCAAGCCCCTCCACAGCCATAGGCTGCACCTGAGGGTAAAAAGCTGCCGCTGACCAGGTTAAAAGATTATCCCCTCGCGTGTAAGCTTGCGCCTGACGCTCCAGCCATCTGGTATTTTTCTGAACAAGCTGGCGCTGAACATAGGCGGCGGGGTCCGGTAACATAGCTACCGTCAACTGAGCAAGTCGCTGACTGGCAAAAGGCTGCCGCAGAAAATCCATCACATCACCGCTTAAGGGGCGGCTCATCACCAGCCCTTGCAGGCGACCAGTTAAGTCTTCGTGCAACAAATACCGCAACCGTAATTCCTGCTTAACGGCATCCAACTCCCAGAGATAAATCCCCATATTTTGTGAAAAATTAGCCATCTGACGATGAAGTTGGCTGGCTGTTTGCCCTAGCCAGAGCTTTTTTCCCAGTAGCCAGATAACTTGGTAGCCTGCCTGCTGATAGGCTACTGTTCGCTCTCTTAAACGCACAAGGCTCAATCGACTGCACTGAACTTCCAAAACCAAGCTGCCATTAATCAATAAATCTGCCACCTGTCCCAACTCAGGCAAAACCGCCTCAATCTCCACTGAAATCCCGTGGGCCGATAAACTGCGATAGAGAGCGGCTTTTAATTCCAAGTGCTCTGCGGATTCATTTTCATGGAAAAATTGACAATCTGCCAAGCGAATGTGAGCAAAGTGTGGTCGCATGACCTTCCCCTGCTTGAAACAGACAGGTGCCTGACAAGCAGGGCACCGATAAGTCTCTCTTTTGGAACAAGCCTCCTCCAAAACATTGACCAGACGACCATCTGAACGCATAGCGACTAACACCTCTTCACCTCCTATTGTCTTATTCGTCAAAAAATAAGAAAAAGAAGTGCCATAACACTTGTAAATAAGCCGACCACCTGTTAACTGGTTATTTCTCTTATTCAATCTGGAACAGCTCATAAGCCTTGTTAAAAAGACCAGGACTTTGGTCCCAGCCTCATTACTACTCTTAATCTAACTTGCTAGCAGCTGCATCATCGACAATGACATAGACTTCTGGATGGTTTTGCAAGCTGCTGGCAGGCAGATCCCTTGTCGGCTGACCATTGACCATTCCAGCAATCGCGTCAGCTTTTGCCGCCCCGTAAGCCATCAAAATGATACTCTTAGCTGCTAAAATGCTACTGATGCCCATGGAAATGGCTTGGCGTGGAACCTCGCTTTCATCATCAAAGAAGCGAGCATTAGCCTTGATGGTGTCCTCAGCCAAGTCAACCACCTGTGTTTTAGCTTCAAAAGGCGTTCCTGGTTCGTTGAAGCCGATATGACCGTTGTTGCCAATCCCTAAAATCTGCAAATCCACAGGGTACTGCTCAAGAAGCGCATCGTAGCGCTTGGTTTCAGCGTCCAAATCTTCTGCTAAGCCGTTAGGCAAAAAGCTTTCTTTGAATGGTTTAGCATGAAAGAGATTTTGGTGCATAAAGTGATGATAAGATTGGTCGTTGTCAGCAGACAGTCCGACATACTCATCCAAGTTAATGCTACGTAGCCCCGATAAATCAAGATCACTGGCAACGATTTGCTTGTAAAACTCGATTGGCGTGCTACCTGTTGCAAGTCCTAATGTTTGAGCTCCAGCTGCTAATTTTTCCTTGAGCAGTTCAAAAGCAACCCTGCCGCCTTCAACGCTGTCCTTCACACGAATGATTTTCATGATGTCTCCTTTTGGTCTATACCGATTTGATACCTCTATTATATGGTATAGACCAATTTTTGTCAAGGCTTTCATCTTATTTTTAGGCTAAAATGTGCTATAATGAAAACCATGAATACGAAAGATTTTGATTTTTACTTACCCGAGCACTTGATTGCTCAGACACCGTTGGAGCAACGCGATGCCTCACGCCTCCTCGTCATCAACCGTGATACTAAGGAGATGACCGATACCAGCTTTGACCACATCATCGACCAACTCAACCCTGGTGACGCTCTGGTCATGAACAACACTCGCGTTTTACCTGCCCGCCTCTACGGGCAAAAGCCTGACACAGGAGGCCATGTCGAGCTTTTGCTCCTCAAAAACACCGAAGGGGACTGCTGGGAGGTGCTGGCCAAACCAGCTAAACGCCTAAAGACTGGGGCAAGGGTTAGCTTTGGGGACGGTCGCTTGGTTGCGACCATCATAGCAGAGCTGGAGCACGGTGGACGGATTGTCGAGTTTAGCTACGATGGGATTTTTCTCGAAGTACTGGAAAGCCTTGGCGAAATGCCGTTACCTCCCTATATCCATGAGAAGCTAGCAGATAAAGATCGTTACCAAACCGTTTACGCCAAGGAAAACGGCTCTGCGGCAGCCCCAACAGCAGGACTGCACTTTACACCAGAGCTGCTGACAGCCATTAAAGCCAAGGGGGTTCATCTGGTCGAGCTGACCCTACACGTCGGACTGGGAACCTTTCGCCCTGTCTCTGTGGAAAATCTGGATGACCATGACATGCACTCGGAGTTCTACCAGCTGACAGCAGAGGCAGCCAATACCCTCAATCAGGTCAAAGTTGCTGGTGGTCGTATCGTTGCCGTCGGCACAACCTCCATTCGTACCCTAGAGACCATCGGACAAAAATATGGTGGCAAGCTCCAAGCTGACAGTGGTTGGACCAATATCTTTATCAAACCTGGCTACACGTTTACCGTTGTTGATGCTTTTTCCACTAATTTTCACCTGCCCATGTCAACCTTAGTCATGCTGGTGTCTGCTTTTGCAGGACGGGAATTTGTCCTTGATGCTTACAAGCACGCGGTTGACGAAGGCTATCGTTTCTTTAGCTTCGGTGATGCCATGTTTGTCCAGTAGGGACGTTCCTTCTGCCTAATCAAAAGCATCTGCGAAACTATTGGAAAGGAGTCTTATGCAACTAACAGGAAACGAAGATTTACGGGTAAAACGGACCATTTCAGCTATTTATCAAGCCTTTGAAGAACTAATTTGTCAAAAGGACTATGACAAAATCACAGTAACTAAACTAGCTAAATTAGCCCTAATCAACAAGAAAACCTTTTACCGCTATTACCCAACCCGAGATGATTTATTAGCGGAAATGCAGGAAACCTATGCCCAATCCTATATCCGACTCATTCGAGATTTCAAGCTACCAGATGATTTAGAGAACATCCAACGAGCATTCTTTGAATTCTCAGCCCAACAAGGTTCGGCCTACGACAAGATTACCATCAGTCACTCCACCTATTCAGACATTCGGCAGGACATGATTGATATGGTGATGGCAAAGACTTGGTCGCAATCCCCCCAAGTTCAAGCCTTATCTCCTTTTCAAAAAATCAGCCTACTCAACTTTATCCAGCAAACCACCCTGTCCATCTACCGCCAATGGGTGGAAGAGGACAAAATGACGCCTTTAGAGGAGGTTATCCAAACGTCTGTTTTACTGACTGAAACAGGAATTTCTGCTCTCTTGCATCAAGATTAGACCACTAATTTTCAAAAAGTGTGGCATAAGCCTCAACATCAAAACAATCGCCCATTGTCCTAACAGCAATGGGCTTTTATAATAAAAGCATCAAAACTAAGGAGGTTCTGATGACACAAACAGACCAAGAGGCCATCATCGCCTTGCAACACCAAATTTGGGAGGCTTACATCACTAAAAATATCCCTCTCCTAGAGATGATTTATCCTGACAATCATTACTTTCGCCATGCAGGTGGTCGTTACCAAGCAAGAGATGAGTTTTTGGCAGACATTAAATCGGGAGTTTTCCGCTATTATAGTTACCTTCCTGAGTCTGAAACGGTGACCTTTTTGTCCGACAGCACTGCCATGTTGCACACCAAGGCTAAAACAGATGCCCGTATCTATGGCTTTCGCAAGGTCTGGCGGATGGATTTTGACCTAGCCTTCGAAAAAATAGATGGAAGATGGCGACCAGCCGATGACCGGAAAATCAGGGGCTAGATGGCTCGGAAGTCGTAGGCTATCTGAATACGGCTGGAGTTCCTCACAGCCTACTCAAGATTCTAACAATAACCAACCGAAACAGGATAATTTAGGGGTTATTATCACCCTCTATAACCAGATGAAGTCGCTCATGATAGCTAATCTGAGCCAACTTAAACAGACCGAGGAGGACTGGCTGACAGATATGGCGAGCAGTCGACCAACTTGCCTTGTCTTTTGTCTCAGGAGTTCTCATTGTCGTGAGGAAAAAGAGAGTATTGCCCTTGTCATGCGACTAATTAGAGAGTCTGTAGCTAGCAAAAGCCTATTCCAAAGATAAAGTGGTCAGTGGTAGCTGGTTGGTTAGAGAACTTCAACATAAGCTGACATATTTTTACCAAGATAATACTAAACGTCAATACAGGCGAACATTATAAAGGAGTAAATTGATGACAAACACAGAAATTGCCAACCGATTGGCTTTAAAAGAATTAGTAGATACCTTTTCAAATCTAGCAGACACCAAAGACGTGTGTGCTCAGATGAAGCTGTTCAAAGAAGATGCTAAGGTTGTCTCCATCAATGGCGACCAAAAATTTGTCTCAGAAGGTAAGGAGGCAATCGGCAAGGCCTTTAGCGACTACCTTGACCTTTTCCATACCGTTTACCACCTCAATGGTCAGCAAACGATTAGTTTTCAAGATAACAATCATGCCCAAGGTATCTCCTATTGCCAGGTCATTTTGATCACAAATCAAGATGGCAAAGAGGTCACAAGGACATCAGGTGTCCGCTACTAGGATTATTATGAAAAAATTGATGGTAATTGGTTGATCGCTAGTCGTGAGTCCCACTTTATATGGACCAAAGTTGACTAAGCAGATAGACTAGGAAAGGAGACTGACAAATGACTACACCGCTATATAAAACATTAAATACTGGGTATCATATACCACAAATGGGTCTGGGCGTCTACCTCATGGCTCCAGGTCAGGAAACTTATGAGGCTGTTCGGGCAGCTCTACATTTAGGTTATCGCCACATTGACACAGCTCACGCCTATCAAAATGAGGCAAGCGTCGGACAAGCTATCGCTGACAGCGGACTGAACCGCGAGGAGATCTTTATCACCACCAAATTATGGCCGACAGAATACGGTGAGCAAGAAAGTCAGACTGCAATTGACAAAATGCTCAATCGTTTGCAAACTGACTACATCGACCTCCTGCTACTGCATCAGTCTATCGGCGATTACATAGGCGCCTATAAAGGCATGGAAGCCGCAGTCAAGGCTGGAAAAGTACGCTCTATCGGTCTCTCTAATTTTGAAGATGAGCGTCTAGATGAGGTGTTGACTAAAGCTGACATCAAGCCTGCTGCCTTACAAGTGGAAGCTCATCCCTATTTCCCTCAGGATGATTTAGCCGCTCACATTGCCCCTTATGGGACAGTCCTTGAGAGCTGGTACCCTCTTGGTCATGGAGATCCTGCCTTACTCAATGAAGCAGTTGTTTTAAAAATTGCTGAATGCTTAAACAAAACACCGGCTCAAGTCATTCTCAGATGGCATCTGCAAAAAGGTTATATTGTCTTTCCTAAAACGACTAATCCTGTTCACATGGCGGAGAATTTTAACATTTTTGATATAACATTGACCACAGAGGACATGACTGCTATCGCCACATTGAATTCCGGTAAACGCTACTTCACCATGTCCATGGCAGATCGAGAAAAGAATTTTATGGCTTATGTCTCAGCAGATTAGAGGTAGGCGAGTTCTTTACACCCCCTAGTTTACCCCCATAATTTGTAGCACACAACACTCATCTTGGTAATTGACGAGAATACAAAAACGAGATTAGGATGCTTATCCCAGTCTCGTTTTTGTGTTCTTATTCCCACATTCAACTAAAATCACTGCTCATGGGTGCAGAAATTAGTGTTTAATGTTTGGCAACAACTAATGATTTTATTTGATTAACTCATAGATAGCTTCTGCGTAGATGGCTGCTGAGCGGAAAATATCATCCAGTGCCATAAATTCGTTTGCTTGGTGCATGGTGTTGATGGAATCTGGGAACATGGCCCCATAAGCAACCCCACGCTTGAGCAGACGACCAAAAGTTCCGCCTCCGATAACCATTTCATGCCCCTTGAGACCGGTTTGCTTCTCGTAAACAGCTAGCAGAGTCTGCACCAGCGGGTCTTCTAAAGGGGTGTAGTGTGGCACGTGACCGTGGGCTGACAAGGTTACTTTCTCAACAGTTGCCAGCTGTTCCAGTTGCCCTTTGATGATTTCTGGATCGGTGCCTTTCGGATAGCGGAAATTAAGGGCGATGGTGTTGTCATCTCGGTCAGCTTCAAAGCTAAAGACCCCAGCGTTCATGGTCAAGTCACCCATGCGCTCATCGCTATGAGCGACTCCTAAATTGACCGCCAAGAAATCTTGATGAAGTTTGTCAGCGATGAGGGTGATGTAGTCTTTGGCGGCACCTGCCAAGTCAAACTGGGTCAGGAATTTAGCCAGATAAGTCGCACCATTAACACCCTCTTCAGGGGTTGAGCCGTGGGCTGATTTGCCATGGATGGTGATGGTCAGTTGATCGTCACCTGTAACCTCCCCACGTACCTCTGGATGGGCAGACAGGAAGTCCGCAAGGGCCGCCTGAGCCCTTGCCAAGTCAAGACCTGTCAGCTCTGCTGTGGCTGACTCAGGCACCATGTTCTCCCTTAGACCGCCCTGGAAATTGATCAGGGTCACTGCTCCGCCATGGCTCCCAGCGTAGTGGAGATAAGCCGTGATGTTGCCCTTCTCACCGTTGATAATCGGGAACTCGGCGTCGGGCGAGAAGCCGAAATCAGGCAGAGGCAGACCGACGTGCTCGAAATAGTAATCCATATCTGCCCAGCCAGACTCTTCATCCGTCCCAACGATAAAGCGGACTTTTTTAGAGGTCGGCAAGCCCAGTTCCTTGATGATTTTGAGGCCGTAGTAGCAGGCCATGGTCGGACCTTTGTCATCAGACGAGCCGCGGGCGTAGAGGCGACCGTCCTTAATCACTGGCGTGTAGGGGTCGGTGTCCCAACCCGAACCTGCAGGCACCACATCCAGGTGCCCAAAGATGCCCAGCACCTCGTCCCCCTCGCCAAACTCGAAATGCCCAGCATAGTTGTCAATATTGGTGGTCGGGTAACCATCACGCTCCGCCATGGCCAGGAAATGCTCCAGCGCACGGACTGGCCCAGGTCCAAAAGGGTGCTCCTGCGAGATTTTATCGTCTTCACGCTCAGATTTGATGCTGAGGATAGCGGTCAAATCCGCCAAAAGATCGTCTTTTCGTTTTTCTACTTCTGCTTGAAAGTTAATCGTCATGTCTTCTCCTTATCATGTTTACAAATGCTCTTTCCCACTCGATAGGGCTAGCTTGGTCTTGTTTTTGGAACATAGCAGAGCTGTTCACTAGCTGTGCCCCAGAGACACAGGCGTTGCCTCACCTATCCTCTTAGCGTTGCTCAATCACCTCATCAACAGGCAGGCGGTAGCTCGGCTCTGGTTTGTCGTCGCTGTAACCAACCGTGATCAAGAGCTCTGGACGGAAACGGCTGTCGATATCTAGCACCTCATTGATGGCTGATTTATCAAAACCAAGCAACATATTTGAAGCAAAACCTTGATCCGTCAGCGCCATGACCAGGTTCATGGCAACTAGACCGCTGTTAAAGGCCAGATAGTCGCTGGTCGTTGCCTGATCGTACTGTTCAAAAAGCTTAGGATAGGATTGAGCAAACTTTGCCAGTTGCTCATCGCCCAAGTCATGAACACCAATTCGTGCAATCTTGCGGGCACGTTTGGGCAAATCCGTATCACTAAAAAGAGCGATAACCACCTTAGCCTGACGGATTTGCTCACCGTTGGCTCTGAACCCCAGAGTTGCCAGTTGGTCTTTCTTATCCGTCACAATGACAAATTTCCACGGCTGCATGTTATGGGCCGACGGAGCCAAGGTCGCAATTTCGATAGCTGTGCGAATATCCTTAAGGTCGACAGGCTTGTCGTTAAAGGTCTTGTAAGCATGACGCTTTTTATTTAGTTCTAAAAATTTCATGGAATGTCCTCCAGAATACTTGTTACTCTATTATAGCATAATTTGAGAGGGGTTACAGAAAATTTTTATGGGAGCAATAAGGTTTTCATTTTTTCTTTGTCATTCCATTTAACAAATGCTATCCTTTTCTCTGCACTTAGCCTAATAAACTCACGTTTACCTAGAATAATGGCGAGATTCTTTGCAATCGCACGCTTATCGTGCTCATTATAGTAAACAAAGATAAAGTGATAATCATAATATTTGACTTCAGCCAACTCAAAACATCTTTGGAAGATTTCCTTATCTAATGGATCAACTGAATGACCATAAATAATGATATTTTTAGGGATGCTTTCTAAATTAAATCCATTATCAATAACAGTATCTTCAAAAAAACTTTTCAAAATCATTACCTGTTTCTTTGACCACACGCTGATAGAATTTTTGGTAAGGAATCAGTTCAGATGCAATGTCATCAAGGTCAGCCTGTTTGTCCTCGATTCCAAAGACCATAGTGTTAATTTCGTCTTTAGCACGATGAAAATTCAAGCAACCGTGAATAAAATGAATGTTTTTGTCATCAACACCAAATCGTTTAATGGTATCAGTGTAATTAAAGTTGATAACTTCACTACGTCCAATATTAATTACTTCATCAAGAACAGTTCCTGTTACTTTTTCCTTCTCTTTATCCAACTCATCCAGATAAGTCAAATAAAATTCTAACCAGTCAGTCAGCTCTTCCAGGGTCAGTACAAATTTCTCATTGACACCATCCACAACAGATTGTAGAGGCTTATCCTTGCGATTTTCCTCTTGAATCTGCTCTATAATGTAGACATATGTCATTGGATTAGTGTGATTACTGAAGTTGTTTACATCTATACGACTCTGATTAAATTTATCAATCTCATCAATAATATTTTTTATAGACCCGTCTTTAGAGTTTTCATAACGATTAATTGAGTATTTTAAATTTTGAACCACTTGATTTAATTCTCCAAAACTAAGCTCAAAATATTGACTATACTTTTCTATATCATTCTTGATATCGCTAATCGTCTCTGCTAAATCAGAAATAATCAATTCTAAGCTAGACCAATTTTGACCTAACTGCAACTGATTATCAAATATAAATTTCAAAATCAAGTTGTTTTCAATATTATTTAAAAAATTCCAACCTAAATTGCGGTGAGCTTGATTTTCATGAGATTCCGAACCATATAATAAATCAATCATAATTTCATAGTTAAAATAGAATTCTTGAACACTTTCTTCTATTATTTTAAAATGTTCAATTGTTTTTTATCATTAGATTGCTTATAAAGGTATTCCAGTTTATCATTTGCAATTTTATTAAAAATTTCTTTTCTTTTTACTTTATCACCACTACCACAAATTTTAGTAAATGATTTTAATTCAGCTAGCAAAAAACGAAATATAAAAGACAGGGTAAGTGTTTCTCCATCTAATATTCTATCTAATGAAAATTTCTTTGATTTCTCACCCTTTTTCCCCTCAAAAAATGACCCAATCTCTGTTAAAACTAGTTTTTCTCTTTTACGAGCATACTTTTTTAATTTTTCTATATCATTTGATGCTGCTGTCAATTTAGTGTTAGCATAGTTTTTAAAAATATAAGTAGCATCCAAAAACTCCAAAAAATCGGTATAACTTGTCTTTCTTTTCTGAGCTAAATCAAATCCATTTCCTAAAATTAAAATAGTATCAGCCATAACATTTCCTTTCTTACTTAACTTGATTTAATGTTTCCTTAACCCTCTCCGCCACTTGCTCTGGAATGCCCAGCTGGCGGATATCTTCGACAGTGGCTTCTTTGATAGCGGTCATACTTTTGAAATGTTTGAGGAGAAGCTGCTTGCGTTTGGGACCAAGCCCTTCGATGCCGTCGAGTTGTGAAGAGAAGCTGTTTTTGCTGCGGACTTGGCGGTGGAAGGTGATGGCAAAGCGGTGCACTTCGTCTTGGATACGGTGGAGGAGGAAAAATTCCTGTGAATTGCGGAGCAAATCCACCACCTCTAAGGGCTGACCAAAAAGCAATTCATGGGTCTGGTGGCGGTCATTTTTTTGCAGGCCTGCGATGGGAATGGACAAACCTAGCTTATCCAGGCTAGCCTTAGCTACATTGACCTGTCCTTGTCCACCGTCGATGATGATGAGGTCTGGCAATACCGTTCCCTCTCGCACCGCACGGCTGTACCGCCGCTCGATGACCTCTCGCATGGAAGCATAGTCATCAGGTCCAGCAACGGTCTTAATCTTGTATTTGCGGTAATCGGACTTTTTAGCTCTGCCATTTTCAAAAACGACCATGGCAGACACAGGTGAGGTCCCCATGATATTGGAGTTGTCAAAAGCCTCGATGCGATAGGGCGTGGCAATCCCAAGGAGCTTGCCCAAGTTTTCAATCGCCCCTTGGGTCTTGAGCAAGTCTTTTTCCGCTAGGTCAAATTGTTGCTGCAGGCTGACAGCCGCATTTTTAACAGCGAGGTTCACCAGCTGCTTTTTTTCCCCTTTTTGAGGGGTGATGATTTTGGTCGGGACGATGGCACGCACCAGCTCCTCGTCAATCCCCTGCGGGATAAAGATTTCCTTGGGCAGAAAGTGCCGCTTGTCCTGATAAAACTGCCCCATATAGGTCAGAAAATCCTCGTCTGGGTCATTGTAGTAGGGAAAAAGCTGGCTATCTCGCTCAATGAGCTTGCCCTGACGGACAAAAAAGACCTGCACGCTCATCCAGCCCTTATCCACCGCATAGCCAAAAATGTCACGGTCTTGCATGTCGGCACTCATGACCCGTTGCTTGGTGCGCAATAGCGCAATGCTGGATAGCAAGTCCCTGTACTCTGCCGCCCGCTCAAACTCAAGCGAACTGGCAGCGTCTGCCATCTTTCGCCGCAAGTCCTCCAAAATCTTATCGTCTCGACCATTGAGAAAGCCCTTGACATCCTCTGCCATCTGGGTAAAATAGCTGCGCGTCACCCCACAAATCGTATGGGCATGGCATTGCCCGATATGGTAGTAAAAACAGACCTTTTCAGGTGCGTTGGTGCACTTCCTAAACGGAAAAATCCGATCTAAGAGTTTTTTTATCTCATGCGCCGCATAAGAATCTGGATAGGGACCAAAATAAATCCCCCCATCTCGCTTGACCTGACGGGTGATGAGCAAACGCGGATAGGTTTCGTTGGTGATTTTGATGAAGGGATAGGACTTATCGTCCTTGAGCTTGATGTTGAACTTGGGCTTATTTTCTTGGATTAGGTTGATTTCTAGGAGCAAGGCCTCTGTATTTGACCCTGTCACGATAAACTCAAAATCCGCAATCTCTGACACCAAGAGCTCGGTCTTGGTGTCATGGCTACCACGGAAATAAGAGCGGACACGGTTTTTCAAATTTTTAGCCTTGCCGACATAGATAATCTGCCCCTGCTTGTCCTTGTGGAGGTAACAGCCTGGACTATCTGGCAGGAGCTCGAGCTTGTGTTTAATCAGTTGGTTCATGACACTATTATAACACGATTTTAAAGCTTTTCACCAAGAAAACCCTGCCTGCATGACCTCCCTGTCTCCTAAACGTTAGCATACAAGTTAAAATGTGGTTCAATTTAATAGGAAGACAGTTTGAAAATACTTTTCCTAAAGGTCAGTAATGGTTAAAAAAACCTGAAAAAGCTTGTGTTTTTCATTGACAAACCTTGAAAATAGGACTAGACTAGATAAGTAAAAAATGTTTAAGGAGAATTCTATCATGAATCTTGGTATTTTGGCACTCGGTTTGGGCTGTTTGGGCGTAAGCCTTGGTGAGGGCTTCCTCGTTGGTTCCTTGATGAAGGCGGCGTCTCGTCAGCCAGAGATTATTGACCAATTGCGTGGGATTATGATGTTGGGTGTCGCCTTCATTGAAGGAACATTCTTTGTCACTTTGGCTATGGCCTTCTTCCTCAAGTAAGCCAGTTAACAATTAAAAAATGAGGTGAATGAGATGGGAACACATGACTCCCCGACCCTGACCCTGGGGCCAGTCAGTTTTGATCTGGTCTTGTTAACCATGTCTTTGGTGATTGTTGTCGCCATTTTTGGCTGGGTCTTATGGTCAAGTCGTCAGATGCAACTGCGTCCGACAGGAAAACAAAATCTGCTGGAATACTGCTACGAGTTTGTTTTTAATATCGCTGAGAAAAACCTAGGACCTGTTTACAGTCGGCAGTATAGCCTCCTGCTGTTTACGGTCTTTACCTTTTTAGCTCTGGCCAACAATATCGGTCTCTTGACCAAGGTGCAGACCTCTCACGGGACTAACTTTGTCACCTCGCCAACGGCCAACATCTATTATGACCTTGGTTTGGCAGTGTTGATGACCATTATTATCCACGTGGAGGCTATTCGGCAACGCGGTCTTAAGGCTTATCTGAAAGAATTTGTGACGCCACCAGCTATGACACCGATGAATATCCTTGAAGAGGTAACCAATGTCGCTTCATTGGCTTTGCGTCTCTACGGTAACATCTTTGCTGGTGAGGTGGTCATGGATTTGATTTTGATGTTGGGTGATGCCCACTTGGCTCTCTGGCCAGTCGCTATTCTGCTCAACATGCTGTGGACAGCTTTCTCAGTCTTTATTTCCTTTATCCAAGCCTATGTCTTTACCCTCTTGGTATCCATTTACTTGGGTAAAAAGCTCAATAGTTAGGAGTATCTATGTTTTTGTTATCAACTAACCCGATGAGCTTGCTCTGGGGTAACTTTATCATCGTGACTGGCTCGGTCGCTCTGCTATTTTTCCTGATTAGAACCTTCGCTTGGAAGCAATTGACCAGTACCTTGGATAATCGTGCTGCTAAGATTTCTGGCGATTTGGATAAGGCAAAAAGCTTGCGCGACCAATCTGAAAACTTGGTTAAAGAGCGCGAGGAAGCGCTACGTGACGCTCGAATCGAAGCCAGTCGTATCGTTTCGGAAGCCAAAACCCTAAGCCAGTCTCAGGCAGACCGTATCTTGCGTGATGCCAAGATTGATGCCCAGCAAGTTAAGGAAAAAGCGCGTTTAGATATTGCGGCTGAGCGCCAAAAAGCCGTCAGCGAGTCCCGTCAGGAAATTAGTCAATTGTCGCTTGACGTGGCTAAAAAAATTCTCGGACAGGAGTTGGACGACAGCGCCCAGCATGACCTGATCAACCGCTATTTAGATGAATTAGGAGAAGGCTAATGGCAAATCAAGTGGAAGCCTTGGTGGATCGGCACGCCAAAAATCTCCTCCGTTTGGCTAGATCTCGTCAAGAGGTCGGTCAGCTCAACCAGCAAGTCAGTCTCTTATTACAAATTTTTGAAGAGCACCAGTTGCAGGCTTACTTTTCTGATCTGTCACTCAGTCATGAGGACAAGTTGCAGTTAGCACGAACGCTTGGGGAGTCTAGTCTGGATATTCTAAACAGCCTCTTTGAACAAATCTTATCAGCTTCTCAGGAGGCCTATCTCTATCCGATTTTAACTCGAGTTTATGAACTCTTGGGTTATGAGCAAGAAGAGGTTGAGGTTTATGTCACTGCTGCAGTGAGCTTGACGGACCAAGAAAAAGAGCGTTTTATATCCCTGGCAAAACGCCGTCTGGGTGTGATTCGGGGGCGTTTGGTGGAAAAGGTTGATCCTGCTATCATTGGCGGCTTTATCCTAGAAGCCAATCACCAGGTGATTGACACCAGTATCCGCCACCAATTACAAGAATTGAGAGAAGAAACTAGACGCTAATGTGCGACGGATTCAACAAGCGAAAGAACTAATCTAAGAAGAAAAGGTGGTATGACCTTGTCTATTAACACACAAGAAATCAGCCAATTAATTCGTCAACAGATTCAGCAATTCCAGCCACGGTTTAACATTACCGAGACTGGGGTTGTGACCTATGTGGGGGACGGGGTTGCCCGTGCCCACGGGCTGAACGAAGCCATGAGTGGGGAACTGTTGGAATTTGAGAACGGTGTCTATGGCATGGCACAAAATTTAGAGAGCAACGATGTCGGCATCATTATTTTGGGGCCTTTTTCAAGTATTCGTGAGGGCGACATGGTTAAACGAACAGGTAAAATTATGGAAGTACCTGTCGGCGAGGCTTTAATTGGTCGGGTAGTAAATCCCTTGGGGCAACCGGTCGATGGTCTAGGCGAGATTGCAACAACAGGTACTCGTCCTGTCGAAGTGCCTGCTCCTGGTGTTATGGAGCGCAAATCTGTTTCTGAGCCCCTTCAGACAGGGATTAAGGCGATTGACGCCTTGGTGCCAATCGGTCGTGGGCAACGGGAGCTGATTATCGGTGACCGTCAAACAGGTAAAACATCCGTGGCGATTGACGCTATCCTCAACCAAAAAGGGCAGGATATGGTCTGCATCTACGTTGCCATCGGACAAAAAGAGTCAACCGTTCGAACTCAAGTAGAAACTCTTCGGAAATACGGCGCACTGGACTACACAATTGTCGTGACCGCTTCAGCGTCACAGCCATCACCACTCCTTTACATTGCGCCTTACGCTGGAGTTGCCATGGCTGAAGAGCTCATGTATCAAGGCAAACATGTCCTCATCGTCTACGATGATTTGTCAAAACAGGCCGTAGCCTATCGTGAGCTGTCGCTCTTACTTCGTCGTCCGCCAGGACGTGAAGCTTATCCAGGGGATGTCTTCTATTTGCATAGTCGTCTTTTGGAGCGCTCAGCCAAACTATCTGATGAACTGGGAAGTGGCTCTATCACTGCTCTGCCATTTATCGAAACTCAGGCAGGCGACATCTCGGCCTATATTGCCACTAACGTCATTTCAATCACAGACGGTCAGATTTTCTTACAAGAAAACCTCTTCAACTCTGGTATCCGACCAGCCATTGATGCGGGGTCGTCCGTATCTCGGGTCGGTGGCTCTGCTCAAACCAAGGCCATGAAAAAAGTAGCCGGTACCCTGCGTTTGGATTTGGCTTCCTATCGTGAACTTGAGGCTTTTACTCAGTTTGGTAGTGACCTTGATGCAGCGACTCAGGCTAAGCTCAACCGCGGTCGTCGAACAGTTGAAGTGCTCAAACAGCCTCTGCATAAGCCACTCCCTATGGAGAAGCAAGTCCTTATCCTCTATGCACTCACTCATGGTTTCTTGGATGATGTGCCAGTAAATCATATTTCAGCCTTTGAAGAGGACTTGTACGCTTATTTTGATACCCATTTTGACCATATTTTGAATAATATTAAAACCAGTAAGGACTTGCCAGATGAGGCAGTGCTGGATGATGCCATCTCAGCCTTTAAAGCACAGTCCATTTATCAAGCCTAGTAGGAGGATAGCATGACCGCATCGCTTAGTGACATTAAGGCGAAAATCCAGTCAACGGAAAAGACCAGTAAGATTACCTCAGCGATGAAAATGGTCTCTTCTGCTAAGCTGGTCAAAGCAGAGGCTGCTGCTCGTGATTTCCAACTCTACGCCAGCAAAATTCGCCAAATTACAACAGACTTGTTGCAAACCGAGTTGGTGACTGGGTCCGACAACCCCATGCTGGCTTCTCGTGAGATTAAAAAGTCTGGCTACATTGTGATCACCTCAGACCGTGGTCTAGTCGGTGGCTACAATGCCAAAATCCTCAAGGCCATGATGGACTTGATTCGGGATTACCATCCAGATGGTCAGGACTACAGCCTTATTGCTATCGGCAGTGTCGGTGCTGATTTTTTCAAGGCTAGGAACATGCCGGTTGCTTTTGAATTGCGTGGTTTGGCTGACCAACCTAGTTTTGAAGAGGTTGGACGGATCATCTCGCGTTCGGTCGATATGTATGTCAATGGGCTCTTTGATGAGCTCTACGTCTGCTACAACCACCATGTCAACAGCTTGACCAGTCAAGTTCGGGTACAGCAGATGTTGCCCATCACGGACTTGGATGCCAACGAGGCCGACAGTGAACGGCTCAACAGTTTTGACCTTGAGCCAAATCGTGAGGCGATTTTGGAGCAACTCTTGCCCCAGTACACAGAGAGCATGATTTATGGCTCCATTGTTGATGCCAAAACTGCTGAGCATGCGGCAGGCATGACGGCCATGCAGACTGCAACTGACAATGCCAAGCAGATTATCACGGACTTGACTATCCAGTACAACCGTGCCAGACAGGCCAATATCACTCAGGAAATCACTGAAATCGTCGCAGGAGCTAACGCTCTGGAATAAGTAGCTGTTGAGAAATGGTAGAGCAGATAATCAGTTGGTGGTCAGCTCTGCTATTTTCCAAAGAAAATCAGTAACAGCTTTGTGACAGACGAGAAGACTTAGTAAAATTGAGGAAAAAATATGAGTTCAGGTAAAATTGCTCAGGTAGTTGGTCCAGTAGTGGACGTGGTGTTCGCCGCAGGCGATAAGCTACCTGAAATAAACCACGCTCTTGTGGTTTATAAAGATGGCGATAAAAAGCAGAAAATCGTTCTGGAGGTTGCTCTGGAGCTTGGAGATGGTGTGGTGCGCACCATCGCTATGGAATCGACAGACGGTCTAAAGCGAGGGCTCGAGGTGCTAGACACTGGTCGCCCTATCAGCGTACCCGTTGGTCCGGAGACACTCGGTCGCGTCTTTAACGTTTTGGGAGATACCATTGATTTGGAAGTCCCCTTTGGAGAAAACGCCAAGCGCGAGCCCATTCATAAAAAAGCCCCAGCCTTTGATGAGCTGGCGACCTCTTCAGAGATTTTGGAGACAGGCATCAAGGTCATCGACCTTTTAGCCCCCTACCTGAAAGGTGGTAAGGTAGGTCTCTTTGGTGGTGCTGGTGTTGGTAAGACCGTCCTAATTCAGGAACTAATTAACAACATTGCCCAAGAACACGGAGGTATCTCTGTCTTTACAGGTGTTGGTGAACGTACCCGTGAGGGAAATGACCTTTATTGGGAGATGAAAGAGTCTGGTGTTATTGAGAAAACTGCCATGGTCTTTGGTCAGATGAACGAGCCACCAGGTGCTCGGATGCGGGTTGCCCTGACAGGTCTGACCATTGCTGAATACTTCCGTGATGTGGAAGGGCAGGATGTGTTGCTTTTCATTGATAACATCTTCCGCTTTACACAGGCAGGGTCAGAAGTTTCTGCCCTCCTAGGACGGATGCCGTCTGCGGTGGGTTACCAACCAACCCTTGCGACCGAGATGGGGCAACTGCAAGAACGGATTACTTCTACCAAGAAAGGTTCTGTCACATCCATTCAGGCCATCTACGTCCCTGCGGATGACTACACTGACCCAGCACCAGCAACTGCTTTTGCGCACTTGGACTCAACAACCAATTTGGAGCGTCGTCTGACACAGATGGGGATTTACCCAGCGGTTGACCCGTTAGCTTCCAGCTCACGTGCCCTCTCTCCTGAAATTGTTGGAGAAGAGCATTATGCGGTTGCCACTGAGGTGCAACGTGTGCTCCAACGCTACCGTGAGTTACAGGATATTATTGCTATCCTTGGTATGGACGAGTTATCAGAAGATGAGAAAATTTTGGTTGGGCGTGCGCGTCGGATTCAATTCTTCTTGTCACAAAACTTCCACGTCGCCGAGCAATTCACTGGTCAGCCTGGTTCTTACGTTCCAGTAGCAGAGACCGTCAGAGGCTTCAAGGCTATTCTTGATGGAGAATACGACCATCTACCAGAAGATGCCTTTAGAAACGTTGGCCCAATCGAAGATGTGGTCAAAAAAGCGGCTAAAATGGGCTACTAGGGAGACCGTTTATGGAAAAAGAACCAATGACCGTTCAGATTGTCACACCAGACGGGCTCAAGTATGATCATCATGCCAATTTTATCACTGTCCGTACGCGGTCAGGTGAGATGGGGATTTTACCAAATCACGCGAATACAATTGCGCCACTAGAGGTACATGAGGTTAAGATTCGGCGAATTGATGATGATAGCCATGTGGATTGGGTCGCCGTTAACGGTGGGATTATCGAGATCAAGAATAATCTGATTACCATTGTTGCTGATTCAGCTGAGCGTGACCGTGATATTGATGTCAGTCGTGCCGAACGAGCCAAACTTCGTGCAGAACGTGCCCTCGCTGAAGCCGAGTTGCGTCATCAGACTCATGAGATTGAACGCGCTAAAGTCGCCTTGCAACGAGCTCTTAATCGCATTAGCGTTGGACGAAAAGAATAAAAAAACAAACCGTGGTCAAAACTGGCCACGGTTTGTTCTGTACTTATGAATTTGGATCGTCAAGACTTCTGCCATGCAAGCCCTTCTCACGCTGCACTTGACGCAAGCGCTCTGGGGTGATATCATTGCCAGCCTCATCGACAATCTTAATCCCCTCCACATGGGCACGCACACTGCGTCGGTAGCCTTCGATGTACTCCTCACGCAGAGCTGCCTGCTCAGCCAGCTCGCTTTCCGTCAAACCTTCGGCTTTTTTCTTTCGAGCCAATTCATTGATTCGATCAATTTTTGCTTGTTCCATATCATGATACAAAGAGCGTCACAGACAAAGGGAGTAAAACAATCTGGGAGACCGTTTTAGCCCGAGCCCTAACATCAATAGGGCAAGGGAACGTTGAGGGCTAATTTTCTCAACAATCATTTTACCACCGTCTGTAGCTCGTGTTCTAATCCTTTCTAATGTTCTCTTACTTCTTCTGATTAAGGCGGTCAATAAAGCGACTGACCTTGTATTTCTCCTCATCTTCTGCCCGTCTGCCTGTTAAAAAAATGACAAGAAACAGGACAAAGAGAGTCTAAAACAGCAGAAACGCTGTGATGGTGAGGTCAGTGCAAAAAATCTCAATCATACGTTATATTCTTACTTGGTATTGAGCTGATTAAACACCGCCACTTGACCTGCCTTCTCCGCCAAGGTCTTGAGCAAGGCCAAGCGATTGTTGCGAACCGCCATGTCGTCCGCCATGACCATAGTATTGTCAAAGAAAGCGTCAATGACTGGGCTAAGAGCAAAGAGACTGGCCAGGTTGGCAGCCATGTCCTCACTCAAACTCAAGGCCTCGACAGCCGCTGCCAAGGCTTTTTCTGCCTCGTTTTCAAAGAGATCGGCTGACAAGGTCACACCTGCTTCTGCTTTCTCCGCCAAGTTAAAGACCCGAGCCAGACTTTCCACGGCTGATTTGTAGCCGTCCGTCTTAGAGGCTTGGAAAATAGCCGAGCTGGCAGCCAGAAGATCCTTGACCACAAAGGTCGAGCTAGAGAGAACTGCTTCACGGATGTCTTTAGGAATGCTACTGTCCATCATCTTCTCGATACGGGCAGCGATAAAGCTCATGACATCCGCTTGGTTGGCATAGGTCAGGCTATCAAAGTTGAGGGCATACAGCTCTGTCACCAACTTGTCCAAAGGAACGTTCCAACCAAACTTGTCCAAAATCCGCACGATACCAGCAGTTGCCCGACGCAGGGCATATGGATCGTTTGACCCAGACGGGATCAAGCCCACTGAGAAGAATGACAGTAACGTGTCCAGCTTGTCAGAAAGTGCCAAGACCGCACCGACTTTTGTCTCAGGAAGCTCCCCTTCGGCAGAATTTGGCAGGTAATGCTCACGGATAGCTGCTGCCACACCAGCGGTCTCGCTAGCCAAGAGGGCATATTTCTCCCCCATGATGCCTTGGAGCTCGTCAAATTCACCAACCATGCCGGTCAAGAGGTCGAACTTGTAGATGCTGGCAGCACGGTCAAGGTCTGACCGCTCTTCGTCAGATAGCTCTGCCATTGCCGCCAAATGGCTAGCTATGGTCGCCGTCCGCGCCATGTGCTCGGAAAGACTGCCAATTTTTTCATGGAAGGTGACATTAGCGAGCTTCGCCACCAAGTCCGCAATCACCAATTTCTGGTCCTCTTTCCAGAAAAATTCACCGTCTTCCAAGCGTGCTACGAGGACTTTTTCGTTGCCTTTGATGACATTTTCGAGGTGTTGGTCGTTGCCGTTGCGGACAGAGATAAAATTCGGAAGGAGCTTGCCCGTCTTATCCCGCACGACAAAATAGCGCTGGTGATTCTTCATAGAGGTCACCAGAACTTCTTCTGGCACGTCCAGATACTTGGCGTCAAAGCTCCCCATAAAGGCAGTCGGGTACTCGACTAGGTTGAGCACCTCGCTCAAGAGCTCCTCATCAATATCCACAACCACCCCTTGTGCTGCCTCGATGGCTCTGATTTGACTGACAATCATGTCTTGACGTTCCGCTGGGTCTGCGATGACAAACTGCTCCCGCAGGTCAGCTTCGTAGCTGTCAGCAGTTGCAATCTCGGTCTCTTTCCCCAAAAAGCGGTGCCCACGACTGGTGCGACCAGATGTGATGTCAAGAAAATCCATGTCCAAGGCCACATCATCCACCAAGACCATCAAGGTGTGGACAGGTCGGATGTATTTGAAAGTGTTTGAGCCCCAAGCCATGCTAACAGGAAAGGTCAGGCTTTTAAGCACCTCTGGAATACCTGCCAAGACCGTTTCCGCAGGTTGACCCGCTTCATTTTTGGTCACGTAAACATACTCTTCACCCTTAATGTCCTCAAAGCGAATGTCAGCTGTGGTCAAGCCCTTGCCGCGGACAAAGCCTTCAGCAGCCTTGGTAAAGTTGCCATCAGCGTCCAAGGCGATTTTCTTAGCCGGACCCTTGAAGTCTTCGCTTAGGTCGGTTTGACGCTCGGCCAAACCAGACACACGCACGGCCAGACGGCGTGGAGTTGAGAAGGCCTCAATCCCTTCAAAACTCAACCGATTGTCCGCCAAAAAGGCAGACACCTTGTCTTTCAACTGGTTCATGGCAGGCGTCACGATGTAGGCAGGGATTTCCTCCAAGCCCAGTTCAATCAATACAGTTTTTGTCATGTTTTACCTCAAAAATTCTTTTTGAAATGTCTTTTTTGATAGATTCTTAAGTGGTGGGGGACGCCAGTAAACCTTTGGTTTCGTGGCTAATTTTGGAGCCTAAACTCTCCAAAATCCACTCAGACAGAGTGTGGTACAAAGTCTCGGTCTCTCCACTTTATTATCATCAAATAAGCAAGACGCAGTGGTTGAGTGGGCTCTAATACGCTGATTCCATCAGCTTTTACAGCCCTACTCAACTGTGCGGAGGTGGGACGACGAAATCGAATTCTGACGAATCACCGATTTCTGTCCCACTCTCTGTCCTGTCACCACGGCGAATCTATCCCAGGATGCTCGCTAAAGCTCGCATTACTCTTCTTCCGCCAAGAGTTTGGCACGAGTTGCCTCATCTAAAAGCGGATAGCCCAAGCGTTTGCGTTCTGCGACAAAGGTTTTGGCGACCACACGCGCCAAGTTTCGGATACGAGCGATGTAGCCTGCCCGCTCCGTCACCGATACTGCCCCACGCGCGTCTAAAAGGTTGAAGGTGTGAGAGCACTTGAGCACATAGTCAAAGGCTGGGTGCACTAGATGCTCATCTAAGCAGCGTTTCGCTTCGGCTTCAAATTTGTCAAAATTGCTGAGCAACAAGTCTTGGTCACTGACTTCAAAGCTGTATTTAGAATGCTCGTACTCTGGTTGGGTGAAGATTTCGCCGTACTTGACCCCACGTGCCCACTCGATGTCATAGACCGACTCGACTTCTTGGATATAGGACGCCAAGCGCTCCAAGCCGTAAGTGACTTCAGCAGTGACAGGACCTGTCTCAAGCCCCCCCACCTGCTGGAAGTAGGTAAATTGAGTGATTTCCATGCCATCAAGCCAGACTTCCCAGCCCAGACCCGCAGAACCCGTTGAAGGATTTTCCCAGTTATCCTCAACAAAGCGAATGTCATGCTCCAAAGGATTGATCCCTAATTTTTCTAAGGATTGCAAATAAAGCTCTTGGATATTGCTCGGCGATGGTTTCATAACCACCTGAAACTGGTGGTGCTGGTAAAGACGGTTTGGGTTTTCCCCATAACGACCATCTGCTGGACGGCGAGACGGCTCTACATAAGCCGCATTCCACGGCTCAGGACCGATGGCACGCAAGAAAGTGTAAGGCGACATGGTTCCCGCCCCTTTTTCTGTATCGTAGGCCTGCATAAGCATGCACCCTTGCTCATTCCAAAATTGTTGTAAGATCAGGATGATCTCCTGGAAAGTCAATTTTTTAGACATAATATTCTCCTTAAAAATAATGTTTAGGACTTGCGATACTCTAATCACTCAACCGATAATGTTTAGTGATGAGAGCTAGTAGAGGGGCTAGGAAAGGGCTCACGAGACGTTCCGTAGGATAGGCGATTGAAATGCCCCTGTGAACAATTCGTCTTGTACGCAAGGTTTCTCCGCTTTAGGTAATCAACCGTTAAGGCTCTTGTGGCAAAACACCTTTTTTTATCAACCAATCCAAAAATGTCTGAACAGGCTCAGTCTCCAACCACTCATGACAATAAGCAAAAACGGCCTCAACAGACCCTAACTGGTCAATCAGCTGATCAACCAGAAGAAAACTGCGCCAATACTCATAAAAAATGCTCGCGTAATCTCCTTCATAAGTTGCCTGACCAAAGTCATTCAGCGAGTGCCAACCATAATGTTGCTCAAAGAGATTGACCAACTGCTGATTTGCCCATTTCTCAGCTGCAAATTCTTCTGGTGTGAGAAAATAGCGGCGACTGATATACTCGACCATGCCCTCTTCAAACCAGATGTAGCGATAAAAGTCCTTATCTTCTGCGAAACGGTCTGACCAATGGGCAAATTCATGACCCAAAACCTGTAAAACATAATTATCTGACACTTGCGCATAATACTGACGCAATTGGTCAAGAAGTTCCGACGGCTCATAGCAGTCTAACTGTTTCAGATATAAATCCCGCCAAACCTGCCGTTCTGGCGTCAGTACGAGACGAACAGCATTGGTATAGGCTGGGATAGGGCACTCTCTGATAATATGGCTAGCCGCATGAGCAGTCGCCCAAAGAACTGCTTGCGGCAGATCTCTGACCGCATAGGTCTCGGATAGAAACTGAAGGTAGTCGACTATGGTCTTATCGTACTTAGCCACAAAGGCTTGATAAGCCGTCAACTGTTCCTTGCTATCAACAAGATAGAGATAATCCATCGCTTTCCTTTCTAAAGCAAAGAACCCCATCCCATACACTCCTAGCTTAACGCATAGGGGCGTTCGAGACGCGGTTCCACCCTAATTTATGACTTGATTGGTTATCAAATTGTGAACAGAAAGTGCCGACCCAACACCTGTTTCACTTGGCTCTCACCCCCCCAAGCTCGCTTCAGAAACCCTATGATGGTTCTCTTTCTAGTAATTAGTCTACCAAAAAATCTCAATCTTGTCCAGTAACGATTGTTTTCTGCCTTCTTACATACACTCTTTCAATGACAGAACAGTTACACCATGCATCTGAAGTTAAGTTTTCCTTCAATCAAAAGACTTCTTAACTTCTCCAAATGGCTTAAGACACATTCAGCCTGATAAACAGGTTACCAAATTATACTTGATAAACTTTTTGACCATCAATATAAGTGGCAACCAGATCAAGATCCTTGGTCAAAACAATGAAGTCAGCATCGCGACCGCTCTTAATCTGACCACATTTGTCATCAATCTTGCAGGAAATGGCTGGGATGAGACTGGCCATACGGACTGCTTCGACACGGCTGGCAATACCCCAATCAGCCACATTTTTGAGCCCTTGGTAAAGTTTGAGGATAGAACCTGCTAAACTAGCTGTGTTATCCTTGAGTCGTGCTGTGCCATTTTCCACGATAACAGGGAAATCACCTAGCATGTAATCACCCTCTGGCATACCGCCAGCTCTCATACAGTCTGTGATTAGCGCCACATGGTCATGGCTTTTTTGTTTAATAAGAATTTCGCAAGCCTTTGGATTGACGTGGTGCCCATCACAAATCAACTCCGCATAGGTGTTTGGAATATCGTAAACTGCACCAACCATACCTGGCTCACGGTGGTTGAGACCGCGCATCCCATTATAGGCATGGACCCAGACACTAGCACCAGCGTAGACCGCATCCTGAGCTTGAGAAAAAGTGGCATTAGAATGCCCTAGAGCAACAACGACACCCTGATCCGTCACATGACGGACAAATTCTGAAACACCATTGCGTTCAGGTGCAATGGCAATTTTAGAAATCAACCCTTGGGCAGAAGCCTGCCACGTTTCAAACTGTTCGATAGATGGGTCACCCATGTAAGCTGGGTTCTGAGCCCCCTTGAACTCCTCGGTAAAGTAAGGTCCTTCAAAATAAAGCCCTTGAATCTTAGCTCCTTTAGCATGTTTGGCTTGAGCAACCTTTTCACAAACCTCATTGAGAATCTCAAAGGTTGACGTTAAAGTTGTTGGCAAATAGCTAGTCACCCCAGTTGATGGCAAACCTGCTGAAATCGTCTCGATGGCTTCGACACTGTTGTCCATCACATCTGCACCACCAAAGCCATGGATGTGGGTATCCACCAGACCAGGTGCAATGCTATAGCCTGTATAATCTAAAATTTCAGCGTCAGCAGGTACTTGAGCTGTCCAGTCTCCAAACACGCCGTCTGTTACTGCGAGATAGCCTCCACGACACTCTTCGTAAGGGTAAAAGAAGGAATCTGCTTTTATGTAGTAAGTCATTGACATCGCCTCCATGTACTTGATATTTCTATTATACTCCTCTTTTTTAGATTTGTAAATGGTCTATACCAAATTTTAAACACTTAAATCCCTATATACCTGCTTTCACACCTAAGATTTGGTTAAATACTTTTCTATTTTAGCTTATCCTGCTCGTAAGTATGAACCAAGTCCAGTCCAGCAAACTGTTGTTGTCTAAGTGCCTCATAGACTAGCAGGCACACAGTATTAGACACATTGAGGCTTCGAACATGATCATCATTCATCGGAATGCGAAGAGCCTTGTCCTCATATTGTCGCATAAACGCCTCTGGCAGACCCGTATCTTCTCTTCCAAACATAAGGTAGTGATCACCTGATAAGGCAAAATCAGCTTGGTCATAGGTTTTTTGAGCAAATTTACTAATTAAGTACAGGCTGCCTTGACAAGTATCTAGAAACTCTTCTAAACTATCGTAATAATGCACCTCTAGCTTATCCCAATAATCTAGACCAGCTCGCTTCATCTTTTTATCATCAATAGGAAACCCCATGGGCTTGATGATGTGCAGGGGAGAATTAGTTGCAGCACAGGTTCTGGCGATGTTGCCTGTATTTTGTGGAATCTGGGGCTGATAAAGCACAATATGATTACGATAGGTCATCATGTCTCCTTCACAATACAAAAATAGTCACACCGTCCGGAATAACTCAGCAGACAGCGTGACTGGCGGTGCTTCATTAACTTAACTCATAACAGGGAAGAGCTAAATCAACGAATGCTTACTACAAGTATAGACCATCTGACATCATTTGTCAAGACTTCTGCTTACACATGACACAACATATTGCTCAGGAGATATCGAGTTGCATCAGCTCTACTATTTTTCATCAAAAATCGTGCTATCCGGCTAAATTTGTGTTAAAATTAAAGGTAAAGACAATTTTTGGAGGACACTATGTCACATTTGGAAGAATTAAACGACCAGCAGTTGGTTCGTCGTGAGAAATTGCAGGCCTTGATTGAGGCAGGAATTGATCCATTTGGGAAACGCTTTGAACGCACGGCTAATTCCGCAGAGTTGAAGGCTGAGTTTGACGAGAAGAGCAAGGAAGAATTAGAGGAACTCGGTGCAACAGCGGTAATTGCTGGCCGTCTCATGACCAAGCGTGGTAAAGGTAAGGCTGGCTTTGCCCATCTCCAAGACCGCGAGGGGCAAATTCAGATTTATGTCCGTAAGGACGATGTCGGCGAAGAGGCCTATGAGATTTTCAAAAAAGCTGACTTGGGCGACTTCCTTGGCATTGAGGGAACTGTCTTCAAGACCAACGTTGGTGAGCTGTCGCTCCATGCGACCAAACTAACCCACCTGTCTAAAGCCCTGCGTCCTCTGCCTGAGAAATTCCACGGCTTAACAGACATCGAAACCATCTACCGTAAGCGCCATCTGGACTTGATTTCTAATCGTGAGAGCTTTGACCGCTTCATCACCCGCTCAAAAGTCATTTCTGAAATCCGTCGCTATTTAGACGGTCTGGGCTTCCTAGAAGTGGAGACCCCTGTCCTCCACAATGAGGCAGGTGGGGCAGCTGCTCGGCCATTTATCACCCACCATAATGCTCAAAATATTGATATGGTTTTACGTATCGCACTTGAATTACACTTAAAACGCCTTATTGTTGGTGGCATGGAGAAGGTCTATGAAATCGGGCGGATTTTCCGTAACGAAGGTATGGACGCTACGCATAACCCTGAGTTTACTATGATTGAGGTTTACCAAGCTTATGCCGACTATCAAGATATCATGGACTTGACCGAGGGCATTATCCAACATGTGGCGAAGAGTGTCAAAGGTGATGCGCCTGTCATCTATCAGGGGACGGAAATCAAGCTTCACGAACCCTTCAAACGAGTACACATGGTGGATGCCATCAAGGAGCAAACAGGCGTGGACTTCTGGCAAGACATGACTTTGGAAGAGGCAACAGCTATTGCTAAGGAAAAACATGTCCCAGTTGAAAAACACTACACTGAGGTTGGGCATATCATCAACGCCTTCTTTGAGGAATTTGTGGAAGATACCCTAATCCAGCCAACCTTTGTTTACGGTCACCCCGTCGCTGTATCACCATTGGCCAAGAAAAATGACGAGGATCCTCGTTTCACTGACCGCTTTGAGCTCTTTATCATGACCAAGGAGTACGGCAACGCCTTTACCGAGCTCAATGACCCGATTGACCAGTTGGAGCGCTTCAAAGCACAGGCAGCAGCTAAGGACCTAGGTGATGATGAGGCAACAGGCATTGACTATGACTATGTTGAAGCACTGGAGTACGGTATGCCACCAACAGGTGGACTCGGTATCGGCATCGACCGCCTCTGCATGCTCTTGACGGACACGATAACTATCCGTGATGTGCTCTTATTCCCTACAATGAAGAATTTGTAAAGTGAATAAAATTTCAGGCACCACAGCAAGTTCACCCCTCGCTTTTGGATTTCCAAGCGAGGGTTTTTGTTTAATAGTCGGATAAAATATTCACAGTGAAGATGCTGTAAGGCGAGATATTGTTGTCAAAGTAATATCCTTCATTCATGGCTTTGCTTGCTTTGACAACTCGACATCTGGGTTGATTTTTGCGATGATGGTATTCTGAAAAAGCAATCAATCTAAGCACTTGTTTACTTATCCGTCTCTGCCATCGTAATCTGACAAAACAACAAAACCACCGATTAGTCATTTTAACTAATCGGTGGTTTCTTGATATCGGCTATCCTGTTATTAGCCAGATTAACATTCGCTAAAAATTTACCAAAACCAGCCGTCGTTGTCATCTTTGACAGGCTTGGCTTGTTTGACTTTGCGAGGACCTGTGCCATACTGCTCTTCAAGCAAATCTTCTTTATATGGAAGAACAAATGCCAGGATGAAATAAATCAGAATTCCCGGTATTTTCGTAAAGAAAATAGCTAACATAAACAGCACACGTACCAAGGACAAATCCCAACCAAAACGATCAGACAGACCGGCTAGGACTCCCGAAACGGCTTTTTGCCGACGAAGTTTATAAAATTCTGTTGTCATGACTGACCTCCTCATGTGATGATAAGTCTAGTATAACCGAGATTTGTCGAAAAAACATCGGTCATAAGACTGATTTTACAAATTCAAGTCTAGCTGCCCTAAACATTTGCCGCAACGGTACTTGGTTTGATTGATTCGCCGCTGCCTTGAGTAAATCGTCCCGCAAGCTCGGCAACTATAATGATAAGTTGCTTGCCTGCTTGATGGGACAAATCTTAGCCCGTCCACCTGCTTCAGCAAGTCCTTAAAATCTTTATCTCTATGCCGATAGCCCTTTTTAGCATGATACAGGTGATAATGGCAGAGCTCATGCCTGACGATTTTCCGAAAAACAGCTTCGCCATGTTCTTCTAGAACCTTGAGATTGAAGTCCAAATGCCCATCATTTGGAAAGAAGCGACCACCTGTGCTCCTCAATCGGTTATTCCACACAGCCTTGTGGCGAAAAGGAAGACCAAAGTCTTCTAGCGACACTTGCCGAACATAATCATCTAAGTTCATCGAGTGGCACCAAGGACAGATTAACCTTTTGACGATCCTGGTCAATCCTAGAAACCCATACCGTCACAATGTCTCCCACCGAAACCTTCTCACTCGGATGCTTGATAAACTGATGGCTCATTTGTGAAATATGGATGAGCCCATCCTCATGAAGACCAATATCAACAAAAGCACCAAAGTCGACCACATTTCGAACCGTGCCTTCAAGCTCATGTCCAATAGTCAAGTCAGAGAGCTCTAGGACATCTTGACGGAGAATTGGTGCTGCAAATTCCTCACGCAAATCGCGACCTGGCTTGAGCAGATCAGCAATAATGTCCGTTAGCGTCGCTTCACCGATACCCAATTCATGCGCAGTCTCTGCAATCGATAAACGCTTGAGTTTCACTTGAGCAAGCTCATCCAGCTGAGAAATGTCTTGCTTGTCAAGCAAGGCTTTCACAGCAGGGTAGCTCTCTGGGTGAACGCCAGTATTATCCAAAATGTTATTACTCTCTGGAATACGCAAAAAGCCAGCGGCCTGTTCAAAGGCTTTTGCACCCAAACGAGGCACTTTTTTCAACTCAGTCCGGCTCCTGATGAGCCCGTTTTCTTCACGGTAAGCAACAATGTTATCTGAAATCGTCTTGCTCAGACCAGAAACATGAGATAACAAGGCACTACTTGCTGTATTGACATTAACACCGACTTGGTTCACCACCGTCTCCACCACAAAATCCAGATGCTCTGCTAATTTCTTCTGGCTGACATCATGCTGGTACTGGCCGACACCGATGGATTTAGGGTCAATTTTAACTAACTCAGCCAGCGGGTCTTGGAGACGTCTGGCGATGGAAATAGCCGAGCGCTTCTCCACAGTCAAGTCTGGAAACTCTGCTCGCGCTTGTTCGGAAGCAGAGTAAACAGAGGCACCGCTCTCGTTGACGATGACATAGGAAACATCACGGTAGTCTGCCAGCACTTCTGCCACAAATGCTTCACTTTCTCGACTAGCTGTGCCATTCCCAATCGCAATAATCTCTATCGCAAACGCCTCAATAAGCTGCCTCAGCTCGGCTTTAGCTTCTGTAATTTGAGCCTTGCTAGCAGGCTTAACGGGATAAATCACCTGAGTCTCTAGGAGCTTACCTGTCTGGTCCACTACTGCTAATTTTGCCCCTGTCCGAAAAGCAGGGTCAAAGCCCAAAACCATTTTCCCTTTGAGAGGAGGAATTAAAAGCAACTGACGGAGATTGGTTGAAAAGAGCTGTATAGCCCCATCTTCTGCCATTTCGAGGAGTTCTGACCAGATGCGTCGTTCAATAGCAGGTAGAATTTTTTTCTTGAGGGCTGATTGGATAATCTGGTCGATGTACTGGTTCTTTTCCTTGAAGCGAGCCGCTAAAAAACGGATCATTTTGTCCACGTTATGGACAAAACTGAGTTTGAGGATTCCTAGTTTGTCAGCCCTATTGAGCGCTAGAACCCGATACCCATGCAATTTATTGATAGGTTCTATAAAATCATAATAAATTTGAAAGACTTTTTTCTCATCAGCTTTTTCATCTTTAAGCTCTGAGGTTAACTGCCCATAGCGCCAGACCTCATTGTAAACCCATGCCCTAACCCTGTGATCATCAGCCAAAGCTTCAATTAAAATATCACAAGCTCCTGCTATAGCTTCCTTAGCAGTTGGGTATTGTTCGCTGACAAAAGTTGCCGCCTGTTGACTCAAATCACCAACATTCTGCAAGATGAGACGCGCCAAGGGGAAAAGACCTGCTTCCCTGGCTTGTGTTGCCTTGGTACGGCGCTTTTCTTTATAAGGAGCATAAAGTTCCTCGACTTCTGATAACTTTGTCGCCTGCTCGATGGCAGCTTTTAGCTCTTCTGTTAATTTTCCTTGCTCAGCTATTTTACCTAGTACAGTTGCTTGGCGTTCCATCAATGCCGTCAAACTCTTGTCTAAATCCACAATAGCTTTGATGGCAACTTCATCAAGGTTACCTGTTGCTTCCTTGCGGTAACGAGCGATAAAAGGAATGGTGTTGCCTTCTGCCGTCAAGACAAGGACTGTTTCAACTTGTGTTGGGCTCACACTCAGGGTGTGAGCAATTTTTTCTTTCTGTTCCATAGGACTATTATATCACATTAAAAGATAAAAGAAAAAAGCATCAGGTGATGACGAGTGGCAACTAAAAGACACTCGTCACGTCAGTTGTCACAAGTGTTTTATGCATTAACTAAAATTTAACGAGTGACTGTCAATGATGCTGAAATCCTGATGTCGTTAAATGATAAGGGGTGACTATTAGTTCCTCCATACTCATTTGTACTGGTAGATTCATTTACGCTTTCCCAGCAAAATAAGCACGTACCTTTGGTTCAACCTGTTCACCATAAATCCTGATTGCCTTTAAGGTCTCAGCATATGGCATAGAACCAATTGGCAAGTGTAGCATAAAGCGATCTAGGTCCAAATCCTCAATCAGGCGAATCATCTTCTCAGCCACGGTATCGGCATCACCGACAAACATAGCGCCATCTGGTCCAACTGCACTGTCATAATACTCACGAGTCAGTGGTCGCCAGTAAGGACGTGTCCGCCCAATATTATCGGAAGCAATTTTAGTCGGTAGGAAATAATCTTCGACAGCTTGTTCTGTTGTTTCAGCCAACCATCCCAACGAATAGGCAGCAATTTTTAACCGATCACTATCATGCCCTGCTTGCTGACCAATCTCTCGATAAGCTTTGGTTAGTTGTTTGAAGGCTCTGGGATTGCCACCGATAATCACGTAAGCAATCGGTAAACCTTTTTCTGCAATTTTGACAGTCGAAGCCGCATTACCGCCAGTCGCTACCCAAATCGAAAAGTCTTTTTGCACAGCACGAGGTAAAACTGGCTTGTTATCAACGGTTTGGGTATGCTTTCCTGTCCAATTCAGATAGGTAGAGTCTTTAATCGCTAAAAGCATCTCCAATTTTTCGTCGGACAGTTCTTCATAATCTTTCAAATCATAGCCAAATAGCGGAAAACTTTCTGTAAATGATCCTCGACCAGCCATAATCTCTGCTCTGCCATTTGACAACGCATCAATGGTAGCATACTGCTGGTAAAGGCGAATAGGATCAATAGAGGACAAAACGGTCACCGCAGAACTCAAGCGAATGCGCTTGGTCTTAACCGCACCAGCAGCAAGAACAATCTCTGGTGCAGAAACCGCAAAATCTTCTCGATGATGCTCCCCAATGCCATAAAAATCAAGACCAACCTGATCAGCTAATTCAATCTCCTCAACTAAATCACGCAGGCGCTGGTCATGAGCCAAGGGCTTTCCTGTGCCAACCAGTTCAGACGTGTCGCCAAATGTTGAAATACCTAACTCGATCTGTTTCATGCATAAACTCCTTCGTTATATGACGAGTATTATTTTATCACTATGTAGTGTCTTTTTCAATTCATTTGCTCAGTTCTGATTGCCGAAAATAAAAAGTGAAAAGCAACCGTTCATTCAATAAGGTGTATTCCAGACCGACACAGTTGAATAAGTTAATGAACTCAGCACATCAGAGGTACTCAGCCACTGCGTCTTGGTTAATTGACGGTAATAAAATAAAGAAGCCAGGATTCTCCCCAGCCTCTCCTAATCCTATCTGACGAGTGACTCACGCGCAGTCACTCCGTTGGAATAAGCTATCAAAGCTTTACAGACTAGCGGTTAAAGCTGTGCTTGATTTGCATGACCTACCTTTGACCAACCACCAGACGGCTACTCAAAAGATAATCCAACACGTTTGTTCACACTTTTCAGCTTAACTTAAAACGAGCTCATCGCTAGCCAGACGTTCACCACTATTTTTGTGGAAAAGCTCCAGCAAATCTGAAACTGTCAGCTTTTCTTTTTCCTGACCAGAAATATCCACCACAATGTTCCCTTGATGAAGCATGATCAAGCGATTGCCATAGCGAATAGCGTGTTCCATGTTATGGGTAATCATCAGGGTCGTCAATCGGTGGCCTGTCACAATCTTATCCGTCAGTTGCATCACCATATCGCTGGTCTTAGGATCAAGGGCAGCTGTGTGCTCATCCAGCAAAAGGAGCTGTGGTTTAACCAAGGCAGCCATCACCAGAGTGAGCGCTTGCCTCTGACCGCCTGATAGAAATGCCGTGTCGACCTTGAGGCGATATTCTAACCCTAGACCTAGCTCTGCTAATTCTTGGCGAAATAGCTCGCGCTGGCTCTGTTTAACCCCCTTAGTCAGCCCTCTAGCTTGACCGCGTTTGTAGGCGATAGCCATATTCTCCTCAATGGTTAGACGAGAAGCTGTACCCATCTTAGGGTCTTGAAAGACCCGACTAATCATTTTTGCCCGCTTAGCGACAGGCAAATCCTTAATGCTTTTACCACCAAGTAGGATACCCCCCTGATCAATGGGTAATGTGCCTGCCAGACAGTTCATTAAGGTTGATTTGCCTGCCCCATTTCCTCCAATTACGGTGATAAAATCTCCCTCTTCTGCGGTTAAATTAAGGCCTCTCAAGACATGGTTTTCATTGATTGTTCCTGCTTCAAAGGTTTTATGGATTGCTCTTAATTCTACAAGTTGTGTCATCTCATTCTCCTATCTTACACGAGGCTGTCTCAGTTTTAGCTTATCTTGGACTTCTGGCACATACAGCACCACCGCTAGTAAGCCCGCTGAAAAGAGCTTGACCATATCTGCATCAACACCTGGCAAAGAGAGAATAGCCAGCAAAATCAGACGATAAATCACCGCACCAACAACGATAGAAACCAGACGCCAACCCAAGGTTAAATGACGAATTAACACTTCTGCGATGATAATAGAGGCTAGACCGATAACAATCGTCCCAACACCTGAATTGATGTCTGCATAGCCATTATTCTGTGCCAACAGCGCACCACATAAGGCAATCAAGCCATTTGACAGGGCATAAGCAATAATTTTCATGTTATCCGTGTTGATACCATTCGCCGCACTCATCGGAATATTGTCCCCTGTCGACCGTAAAGCTAAACCAAGTTCTGTATGAAGCAAACCAATAAGACCAGCTAGGATAATGCTTAGGGTCATCAAGCCAATCACCATCACTGCTCCTGTCTTGTCTAGACCAAATTCTCGCAGGCGACTGACCAACGTTTCCTGCTGAAGAAGAGCTAGATTAGCCTTGCCTAGAACCTTGAGATTAACCGAATACAGACCAGTCAGAACGACAATACCAGTTAAAAGGCTAGGTAGCTTCATCTTGGTATGTAATAAACCTGCTACCACACCAGCTAATGCACCGCCAACAGCAGCGAGCAAGGTGGCCAGAATAGGGTCGACACCATTGACAATCGCAATGGCACAAATTGCGCCGCCAAGTGGGTAAGTCCCTTCAGCGGTTAAATCAGCGATGTCCAAAATACGAAAGGTCAGATAAACACCAATAACCATAACCGCCCAGAGTAATCCCTGTGAAATTGTTGATAAGATAAGTGACATCAAAAAGCCTTCTTTCTAAGATTTAGTTAGTCGTAAGAGCTGAAAGGTCAAGGTCCAGCTTGTCGGCCATATCCTGATTGACATAGAGTTCTAAATGCTCAGGTAACTCAACTGACAGACGAGCAGGTTGTTCCCCAGATAGGATTTTAACCGCTTGACGAGCGGTTTGAGCACCTAGTTTTTGGTAATCCGTTCCGTAGGTGAGAAGTCCACCGACTTTCACCATATCAATAGAACCCCCAACAATCGGTACCTTCTTCTCAATGGATAATTGCCCCAACAGCACCATGGTTGATGCAATTGTGTTATCTGTCGGCACAAAAACCACATCAACTGTTGACATTAAGCTACTCGCTGCATCCTGAACATCATTGGTGCTTGAAATACCTTTTTTATCGACGGTGTAACCTGCTGCTTTAAGGGCTGCTTCTGCTTGTTTGACCTGAACTTCCGAATTGGATTCATTGGTGGTATAGAGGATACCGACTTTTTTAGCAGATGGCAGAGCTTGTTTGATGAGCTCAACTTGCTTACCAATCGGTGCTTGGTCACTCGTACCAGTCAAAAGACCGCCAGGTTTTTCCAAACTCTCAACTAAGTCTGCCGATGCAGGATCCGTCACAGCCGTAAACAAAATCGGCGTCTCTGTGCTTGCTAGAGCCAAAGACTGAGCCGCAGGAGTTGCGATACCAAGTACCAAATCACTATCTGCAACCAGTCGCTCAGATACGGTCTGAAGTTGTGATTGATCCCCTTGGGCATTTTGATAATCCCACTCGATCGTGTAACCCTGCTGTTCTAATTCTGTTTCAAATCCCTGACGGGCTGCTGTCAAAGACTCATGCTCGACATATTGGAGAATGCCGACTTTAACAGTCTTTCCTGATGAGGAACTACTATCCGTCTGCTGACAAGCTGCCAGGGTCACTGCTAACAAACCAATGCTCAAATACTTGACTAAATCTTTCATTATTTTTCTTTTCCTATCTGTTTAATTGTTTCTGGGTTAAGCCCAAGTAATTTTGCCATATCTTCATTAACTGCAATACTAGTAGCATCTGGGCTTTTAACGCTTAATTCAGAAGGCTTTTCCCCTTTTAAAATCTGCACCGCTAATTCTCCAGCTTGTTTTCCAACGGCTTTAAAATCAACTCCTGAGGTCAATAAAACACCTTCTAACACCGCTTCATCACTACCAAGAGCAGGAACCTTTGCTTCTCTTAAGACATCACCTATCGTAGCAATGGTTGAAGCAACTGTATTATCTGTTGGGAGGTAGATGGCATCAACTTGAGTTGCCAGCTGACTCATCACCTGTTGCACATCATTGGTGCTGGTCACGGTTTTTTCAATAACTTCTAAACCTTGTTGTTCTAAGGCTTTTTTTGCCACCTTAGCCTGCGATTCTGAGTTCACCTCACTGGAATTATAAAAGATGCCGATTTTTTTGGCTGTTGGAAACAGTTTGGTGAGTAGTTCAACTTGTTTAGCCACATCTAGAGCATCTGTCGACCCCGTCATATTGCCGCCAGGTTGCTCCAAGCTCTTGACCAAACCAGCTGCTACAGGGTCAGTGACTGCGGTAAATAGAGCAGGTGTGCTATCATCGACAGTCAACAGACTTTGAGCAGCAGGCGTGGCAATGGCAAGATGGAGATCATTTTGCCCAGCCAGTTTCTCAACCATCGTTTGGAGATTACTCTGATCAGCCTGAGCATTTTGCAAGGTTACCTTGAGGTTATCTCCTTCTGTGTAACCAGCTTCTTGTAGGGCTTCTAAAAAGCCTTCACGCGCCGCATCGAGGGCAGGATGTTCAGCATACTGGATAATCCCCAGCTTCACTTTATCATCTGTCATTTTCCCACAAGCAGCTAAGACAACCGCTCCAAAACTCATAACGACGAACATTTTTAAGGACTTAAAAAACATCATTTTCCTCTTTCTATTCATTAAGCACAACAGAAAACCACTTAGAAAATTCTAAGTGGTTAACCGAGGATTGTATAAAACATACAAAACAGGTAGGCCTGTCCACTTAGATTTTTTCATCTATGTGGACAAACAACTCAAATAGCCATGACCCCATAGATACAAACAACTGTTTGGTCTGTTTGCATCTATGCCTGGCATAAACACAAACACTATCTAAAGTAGCCATAGTAAAATGCTGCTGCGACGGTGATCGTGCGGTTAGTTAACATACCTTTTTCCTCCTTGATTTATTTTTTATTATTCTATGCCTTTTTTTCTCGTTTGTCAAGCTTTTTTGACATTTTTTTAATGTTGAGATGATTGCCAAGTGGTCGACAGCAACAATGACTTAATAGTCACCGCCTTCAACCCCGTAATACTCTTCTAGGGTTAGGCCTGATTGGTAAACTTCGGTGGCTTCCTGACCGATGTAGCGAACATGCCAGCTCTCAGCCATATAACCTGTGATATTCTCCTTGCCTGGCAAATAGCGCACCACAAAACCATAGTGGTGAGCATTGTTTGCCAACCATTGACTAGCAGCAGGCTCTTCCAGAAGCTGCCCTGAAGCATCTAAAACATCAAAAGCCAAACCTGTCTGGTGTTCACTGTAGCCTGGTCTAGCCGAATAACGGTCAGCAGCGGCTTGTCCATCTTGATTAACATAGCTCTGATAGAGGCTGGCTTGATAATCATAACTTCTAAATCCGCTGTAATTGTCCGACACACTAAAACCTGCTGCTCGCATGGCGCCCAAAAGCTCCCTAAAGGCAGCACCAGCTACCCCATCTTCACCAGGATTATAATCGGCTGCCAAAGGGTGTTTCTTATTGACAATGATCACATCTCCATATTTACCACGAACACTGTGGTAAAAACCCGTTGATGGAGTGCTTGCTGCTTGAGAAGCAGCTGTTTCAGTCTCAGGCTTGTCTTCAGAGACAGGGGTATTTTCTTGAGAACTTTTTGGGCTCTCTTGGGACATGGCAGAGCTGTTAGACGATGATTGATCCTGAGCTTTTTGACTGTCTGCTACTTTAGACACTGTGGTTGACGAGGCTGACGATTTAGCTGTTGACGTCGTCTCTGTTTGCTTGTTCCCACAGGCAGTCAACAAAATCAAGCCACAAGCCAAAATGATAACCTTACTTTTCATCTTATTTCCCTTTCTCGGCTACTGCCGCTTACGTGCAATCAGATGGATTGGGGTTCCTTCAAACTTGAAAGCGGCGCGGATTTGGTTTTCTAAGAAGCGCATATAAGAGAAGTGCATGAGTTCTTCCTCGTTGACAAAAACAACGAAGGTCGGTGGCTTGACCGTCACTTGGGTGGCGTAAAAGATTTTCAGTCGTTTGCCCTTGTCGGTAGGTGTCGGATTGATCGCAACAGCATCCATGATGACATCGTTAAGCACTGCAGATGGGATACGCATGTTCTGGCTTTCAGAAATCCGCTTAATCAGCTCTGGTAACTTGTGCAGGCGTTGCTTGGTCACGGCTGACACAAAGATAATCGGTGCATAAGATAGGAACTGGAAGTTATCTCGAATATCGGCCTCCCACTGACTAACGGTGTGGTTGTCTTTTTCCAAGGTGTCCCACTTGTTCACCACGATGATGAGACCTTTTCCTGCCTCATGGGCAAAGCCAGCAATCCGCTTGTCGTACTCACGAATGCCTTCTTCGGCATTGATGACGAGCAAGACAACATCTGAGCGGTCAATGGCCCGCATGGAGCGCATGACAGAGTATTTCTCCGTATTCTCGTAGACCTTACCAGATTTGCGCAGACCTGCGGTATCAATCATGATGTACTCTTGCCCCTCGCTATCGGTAAAGCTAGTGTCAATAGCATCGCGCGTTGTCCCTGCAATCGGGCTAGCAATCACACGGTCTTCTCCCAAAATAGCGTTAATTAGACTTGACTTGCCGACATTTGGACGGCCAATCAGGCTGAATTTGATGATATCTGGATTTTCCTCAACTTCTTCTGCGGGCAGATTGTCCACGATGGCATCCAAGACGTCACCTGTCCCAATCCCGTGGACAGACGACACAGGGTAGGGATCACCCAGACCCAGTGAGTAGAAATCGTAAATCTCGCTTCGCATCTCGGGGTTGTCAACCTTGTTAACTGCTAAGATAACAGGCTTATTGGTCTTGTAGAGGATACGGGCGACATACTCATCGGCATCAGTCACACCTTCTTTACCTGACACAACAAAGACGATAACATCAGCCTCCGTCATAGCAATATCTGCTTGGTGCTTGATTTGCTCCATGAATGGCGCATCAACATCGTCAATACCGCCTGTATCAATAATGGAAAATTTGCGGTTGAGCCAGTCAGCTGTCGTGTAAATACGGTCACGCGTCACACCTTCCACGTCTTCAACGATGGAAATTCGCTCCCCTGCGATACGATTAAATAACGTCGATTTTCCTACATTAGGGCGCCCGACGATGGCGACGGTTGGTAAAGCCATGTGTTCTCACTTTCTAGCGTCGATTTTTCCCCAAAAGATGGAGCTCCTTAGCCACGGCACGAATTCGTTCCAAAACTCGTTTGGCCTGCCAAGTTTCATCCCCTTGCTTACTTTGAGCTAATTTTTTCTCTAAATCCTCTAAACTGTAATTGGACGTAAAAAAAGTCGGCAATTCCTCCAGCATACGGTATTGCAAAATGACCTGTAAGACGTCATCACGCACCCAGCTGGTTGAAGTTTCCGCACCGATATCATCTAATATCAGAACGGGAGCAGCCTTGACATCATCAATTTTCTCCTTAACAGAGCTTGTCGAGATGGCATTTTTGACATCAACCACAAAGGTAGGGTAGTGAAGCATAGTCACTGCCACACCTTTTTGAACGGACAATTCTCTAGCTAAACCAGCTAGCAAGAAGGATTTCCCTACTCCCATATTCCCGTAAAGATAAATGCCTTTTTGAACATTTGGATAAGCTTGCAAGAACTGACTCAGCTCTGCCAATAACGTAATACGGTTAGGATCACTAAAATCAATATCTGAAAAACTGATGTACTGATAGGATTTTGGGAGATTGATAAGCTTGATACGGTCTGTTGCCTCTACTTGTTGCTGACGATGGATCAGTTCTTTTGTTTCACGATAGGTCACATCAGCATAGCCCTCATTCATCACCAAAATTGGCTCATAACCTTTGGCTAAATAGTCTGGTGATTGGCTGATGAAACGCTCTTTTTCTTGGCGGTACTGGTTGAATTTGGGCAGGCTTCGTTCAATCGTTGCCCGATCCAGCTGATGAGTCACGATAAAGTTAGCGACATCAGGATGAGCCAGAACATCCTGTAAGACCTGTTCTTGGTCTTGCAAAAATTTTGGCATCTTACTTGATAAGGTGTCTCCAATTTTTTTCATCTTATTCCTCCCTTCCTGATTGTCCCAACATCTGACGTTTTAGCTCTTCTAGTTGCTCTTGTTCTTCTTGACTGGACTCCGTTTTATAGTCTTGATGACTCCAGATCGGCACATTGGTTTGATGGTTGCTGCCGGCCTTTGGTTTAGCGGATGACTGTGGCTTTTGTTGCCAATAAAGCAGAGCTTGCTCTCCTGTTTTGATGCCCTTATAGGAAAAATCATTGGCAATCTTCATCAAATAAACCTTGTTAAGATTAGCAGACTTGGTGCGTTGTAAGGTGTATAGCACCATGAGATTGATCACATCATCCAAAAAGCCCATCTGTGCCAATTCGCGTAGCAACTGACGCTCCTGATCGGTGACCATCGCCTTTCTCATTTTTTTCAAGGTAGACAGGTAAACTTCTGGAGCATGGCTTTGCGCCGTTTTTAGAGCAGCTTGTTCCTCACGAGTTAGACCAGTACTCTGACTCGGTTGCTCTTGCTGTTCCTGCTTAGCACGCAAGCGAACCAGTGATAGTTGACCCTTAACTGCTGTGGCTTTGGCTAACTGATAAGTATCAAACCAGGTCAGACCATTCTCCTCAGCAAAATGATAAAGACCTAAGACATCCGTTTGTTCATTGTCAAAATAGAGACCATCTCGTCTCATCAGCTGCTTGAAATGCTCGAGATCAAAGTTAATATCAGCTTGTTTGGGATGATGGTAGACTTCTCCGCGATCAGAAAATACTTCTGAAAAACGTTTGGTCTGATCAACGGCCTCGACTGGCAAGGTCATTTGTAAATCTTCCACAGCAACTTCCCCGATATAGCTGCTTAGCAGGCTACGATAAACAGCATTATTCAGAAAACTTTCCCTATCCAAGGGGCTGTTAAGCTTGATCAAATAGGTTTGATAGTGTTGATAAAACTTGATTAAGCCTAAAGCCCCCAGTTTATCAAAAGCAGTCCGTAAACGGTCAAATCCAAACTGCAAGTGGTTAAGCAGTTCGGTAAAAGGGTGCATTGCTCTGCCATTATCAAAAAAATGAACCAGATAATTGTACACCAAATAAGCGTCTGCACCCATAAGTGGCTGATAAAGTTGTAACAAACTAGCCTGATCAGGGTAGACACAGTTATTTTTTAGATAGGAGAAGGTATCGTTAGGCTTCATCGGAACGCCGTCCCTTCTTGCTACGAACCCTCTTAGTAATCTGTTGCAATAATTCCTCAATCTCGTCAACGTCCTTAAAGCTCCGGTAAACAGAGGCGAAACGAACGTAGGTGATTTCGTCTAATTCTGCCAGCTCATCCATGACAAGATTGCCGATATGGGTCGAGGGGACCTCACGTTCAAAGGTCTGACGCAAAGACTGCTCGATGCGGTCAACAACGCCCTCCAGGTCAGCGCTAGAGACAGGGCGTTTCTGGGCACTACGCAAAATACCGTTAAAAATCTTATCCCGGGAAAACTCTTCTCGCGTCCCATCTTTTTTTATCACCAACAAGGGTATTTCTTCCAATCGCTCAAAAGTTGTGAACCGATTTTGACACTCATCGCAAGACCTGCGACGACGGATGGCTGTGCCTTCTTCCGCTTGACGACTATCGACAACACTTGATTTGGTGCAATGGCATTTCGGACAACGCATAGTCCCCTCCTTGATGGCTTTATTTGTTTTATTATAACATAAAATACCCCTAAACACTAGAAAACAAAAACCTATCTTGCCTAAGCAAGATAAGTTTTGTCAGAACTATTCTGAAACAGTTTCGGTAACCTCAACTGGTGCAATATCTTCTAAGATTTCGATATCGTTGACTGCTTGAGGTTCAATGTTGCGATAACGGAACATACCAGTACCAGCTGGAATGGTCTTACCGATGATAACATTCTCCTTGAGACCCAGCAAGTGGTCACGTTTACCACGGATGGCGGCATCAGTGAGGACACGAGTTGTCTCTTGGAAGGATGCGGCAGAAAGGAAGGAATTAGTCTCCAGAGAGGCTTTGGTAATTCCCATCAGCACAGGACGAGCGGTCGCTGGGATTTGTCCAGCAATCACGTACTCCGCATTGGCATCAGTAAAGTCTGCGATGTCCATAAGAGTACCAGGCAGAAGGTCTGTATCCCCTGGATCCATGACACGTACTTTGCGGAGCATTTGACGCACCATCACCTCAACGTGTTTATCACCGATTTCTACCCCTTGGCTACGGTAAACTTTTTGTACTTCTGCAAGGAGATAGGTCTCTACAGAAAGGGTATCACGGACTTCTAACAAGCGTTTTGGCTGGATGGATCCTTCTGTCAGCGCTTGACCACGGTTGACAAAGTCACCTTCGTTGACTGTCAGACGAGCAGTGAACGGTACTTGGTACTCACCCATGCCAGTCTGCCCTTTGACGTAAACCTTCTTGGTCCGAGTGCTAGCGTCCTCATCGATTTGTACCACCTCACCTTTAACTTCGGTGATGACCGCTTCCCCTTTAGGGTTACGGGCTTCAAAGATTTCTTGGATACGTGGCAAACCTTGGGTGATGTCGGTGTTTGAGGCCACACCACCCGTGTGGAAGGTCCGCATGGTCAACTGGGTACCAGGCTCACCGATGGATTGAGCGGCGATAGTACCAACTGCTTCACCAACTTCAACCGCATCACCAGTCGCCAAGTTGATACCGTAACAATGACGGCAGACACCGTGACGGGTGTTACATGTAAAGACGGAACGGATGGTGACTTCTTCAACACCAGCTTGGCTGATTTCAGCCGCCTTAGCTTCCGTAATCAACTGATTAGGACCGATGATAACCGCACCTGTTTCAGGATGCTTAACTGTTTTCTTGGTGTAACGACCAGCCAGACGTTCTTGAAGGGTCTCGGTCACTTCCTTACCATTGGTAATGGCTGTGATGGTCAAGCCACGATCAGTTCCACAGTCATCCTCACGAATGATAACATCCTGCGCCACATCAACCAGACGGCGAGTCAGGTAACCTGAGTCCGCAGTCTTGAGGGCGGTATCGGTCATCCCCTTACGAGCACCGTGGGTAGAGAAGAACATCTCGAGTACCGACAGACCCTCACGGAAGTTAGACAGGATTGGCAATTCCATGATACGACCGTTTGGCGCCGCCATCAGACCACGCATACCGGCCAACTGGGAGAAGTTTGAGATGTTACCACGAGCTCCAGAGTCCATCATCATAACGATTGGGTTCTTCGGATCTTGGGTTTCAACCAAGCGTTTTTCCAGAGCTTCCTTGGCCTCACGCCAAGTCGTCGTAACAGCGATATAACGATCCGTATCGGTCATCAAACCACGACGGAAGGCCAAATTAAGCTGCTCCACTCGGTCGTGCGCTTGTTCGATAATCTCTTGCTTGTTGTCAATGACAGGAATATCCGCCACACCAACCGTCAAGCCAGCAAGGGTAGAATGATGGTAACCCAAGTCTTTCAAGCGGTCAAGGAAGGCAGACGTTTCTGTCGTTCTCAAGCGTTTGAAAGTCTCTGCAATGATATGCCCCAGATTTTTCTTTTTAAATGGTTGGTTCAATGGCAGAGCTTTAATGACAGCTTTAATATCTTGACCAGATTCCAGGAAGTACTTATCTGGTGTCCCATCAGTCAGGTTAGCCATCGTTGGCTCTTGCAGATAAGGCAGGTCATCTGGGATAACTTTGTTAAAGATGATTTTCCCAACAGTTGTCATCAGAATCTTATGACGCTGGTCATCTGTCCAAGGCTTATCAGGCATACTATCAACAGCGATACCAACACGGCTGTGCAGGTGCACAACACCATTTCGCCAAGCCATAACAGCCTCATCATAGTCCTTGAATACCATGCCTTCACCTTCGCGCCCCTCGTCTTCCATGGTCAAATAATAGTTACCAAGAACCATGTCCTGAGATGGCGTTACAACTGGTTTACCATCTTTCGGGTTGAGGATGTGTTCTGCCGCCAACATCAGGAGACGAGCTTCTGCCTGTGCTTCTTCAGATAATGGCACGTGAATAGCCATCTGGTCACCGTCAAAGTCGGCGTTGTAGGCCTCACACACCAACGGGTGCAGACGAAGCGCACGTCCGTCGATTAGGACAGGCTCAAAGGCCTGAATTCCCAAACGGTGAAGGGTCGGTGCGCGGTTAAGGAGCACTGGGTGTTCTTTGATAACCTCTTCCAAAATATCCCAGATGCGCTCATCACCACGTTCCACCATACGTTTTGCCGCCTTGACGTTTCCAGCCAAGTCACGAGCAACGATTTCTCGCATGACGAATGGTTTGAAGAGTTCAATCGCCATCTCACGTGGGACACCACATTGGTACATCTTCAAGTTTGGTCCAACAGCGATAACGGAACGCCCTGAGAAGTCAACCCGCTTACCAAGCAAGTTTTGACGGAAACGCCCTTGTTTACCCTTGAGCATGTGGCTGAGCGATTTGAGCGGACGGCTACCAGGTCCTGTGATTGGACGACCACGTCGACCGTTATCAATCAAAGCATCAATCGCCTCTTGCAACATCCGTTTTTCGTTCTGAACAATGATGCCTGGGGCATGAAGCTCCAAAAGACGAGCCAAGCGGTTGTTACGGTTGATAACACGACGGTAAAGGTCATTGAGGTCAGAGGCCGCAAAACGACCACCATCCAGCTGCACCATTGGGCGCAAATCTGGTGGAATAACTGGCAGGATGTTAAGGATCATCCATTCTGGCTTGTTACCAGACTTGTGGAAAGCATCCAGCACATCCAAACGACGAACGATTTTCACACGTTTTTGCCCTGTTGCTGATTTTAGCTCTTCCTTTAGAGCAGCAATTTCAGTTGGCAAATCCACTTGCTTGAGCAAGTCTTGGATGGCTTCTGCCCCCATTTTTGCCACGAAAGAGCCGTGACCGTACTCCATGAGTTTTTCACGGTATTCGCGTTCGGTCAAAAGAGATTTGTGCTCAAGCGGTGTTTCCATCGGATCGATAACCACATAGGCCGCAAAATAGATCACCTCTTCCAGCGCACGTGGGCTCATATCCAAGGTCAAGCCCATCCGAGATGGGATACCTTTAAAATACCAGATGTGAGAAATCGGCGCCTTGAGTTCAATGTGTCCCATGCGTTCACGACGGACCTTGGCACGAGTGACTTCAACACCACAGCGGTCACAGACAATGCCCTTGTAACGAATACGTTTGTATTTGCCACACGCACACTCCCAGTCTTTGGTCGGTCCAAAAATGACCTCATCAAAGAGACCTTCACGCTCTGGTTTTAGGGTTCGGTAGTTGATAGTTTCTGGTTTTTTCACCTCACCATAGGACCATGAACGAACCTTGCTGGGTGAAGCCAGAGTGATTTGCATACTTTTAAAACGATTTACGTCAACCACTACATTTTACCTTTCTTAATTTCTGCTATACAAAAGAATAAGGGAAATTTATCTTGTTTCAAAGGAAATTAGCTGCGAGCCTTTGGTGACTAATAAGCCTTGTTGACCCTCAACAAGCTGGTCATAGAGCTCTTTTGAAATGTCTTGAGTCCAGTGATGCCCACTGCTGTCTTCGAGAACCAAAAAGCAACGTGAACGTGGGAACAAGGTTAGGAGGTTATACTTCTTGAACTTTTTCACCACCTTGACCTCTCGTTGATTGATTGGTGCCTTTTTATTTTTCAAGTACAACAAGGACTGCAATATGGCACAAACAACTAGTGGCACTAAAACACTTCTCATACACTAATGTCCTTCTCAACTCGCAAGAAGTTTGGACTAGGCGAGGGTCGCCTAGTCAGCTTCTTATTATTAATTTTCTAATGCTGCCTCATCTTCTTCAGCTTCTTCGTCAACCTGTTCCGTTGTCTTACCTTCTTGTTCTGCCAATTCACGAGCAAAGGCTTCTGCTTCACGTGCTTGACGCTCACGAGCTTTTTCAAGGTCATCAACGTGCATCACGTCATCATCTTCACCCTCGTCCAAATCACGAAGTTCGACTTCATTATCATCCTCATCAAGGACACGCATGTCAAGACCAAGTGACTGCAATTCTTTAACAAGAACGCGGAAGGATTCTGGCACGCCTGGTTTTGGAATTGGCTTACCTTTAGTGATGGCTTCATAGGCTTTGAGACGACCCGTCACATCATCTGACTTGTAGGTCAAGATTTCTTGAAGGACATTTGATGCACCATAAGCTTCCAGCGCCCAAACTTCCATCTCACCAAAACGCTGACCACCGAACTGAGCTTTACCACCGAGCGGTTGCTGGGTAACCAGTGAGTATGGACCAACTGAACGGGCATGGAGCTTGTCGTCAACCATGTGGTGGAGTTTGATCATATACATGACCCCAACTGAGACACGGTTATCAAACGGCTCACCTGTCCTTCCGTCGTAGAGAACAGTCTTAGCATCGCTATCCATGCCAGCTTCTTTAACAGTTGACCAGAGATCTTCTGAAGTCGCTCCGTCAAAGACTGGGGTCGCAATGTGGATACCTAGGTTTTTAGCCGCCATTCCGAGGTGAAGTTCCATAACCTGACCGATGTTCATCCGTGATGGTACCCCGAGCGGGTTGAGCATGATGTCAACTGGTGTTCCATCTGGCAGGTATGGCATATCCTCAACTGGAACAATACGCGATACGACACCTTTGTTCCCGTGACGTCCCGCCATCTTATCACCCACTTTGATTTTACGCTTCTGAGCGATGTAGACACGTACTAGTTTATTAACGCCAGATGGCAGTTCATCACCGTTGGCACGAGTAAAGATTTTAACATCGCGAACAACACCATCACCACCGTGCGGTACACGTAGAGAGGTATCGCGCACTTCACGTGACTTGTCTCCAAAGATAGCATGGAGGAGACGCTCCTCAGCTGAGAGGTCTTTTTCACCTTTCGGTGTTACCTTACCAACGAGAATATCGCCCTCTTTAACTTCAGCACCAATACGAATAATCCCGACTTCATCAAGATCACGAAGAGCATCTTCACCGACGTTTGGAATCTCGCGAGTAATCTCTTCAGGGCCTAACTTGGTATCACGAGTTTCACTTTCATATTCTTCCAAATGGACAGAGGTATAAACATCCTCTTTGACCAAGCGTTCACTCATGATGACCGCATCTTCGAAGTTATAACCTTCCCAGGTCATGTAGGCAACGATTGGGTTTTGACCAAGCGCCATCTCACCATTTTCCATAGAAGGACCATCAGCGATGAAGTCCCCTTTTTCAACCAAGTCACCCACCTTAACCAAGGTTCGTTGGTTATAGGCTGTTCCTGAGTTTGAACGGCGGAATTTGGTAATTTTGTAAACGTCAAGGCTACCATCGTTACGACGAACCTCAACCTTATCTGCATCAGAATAGACAACTTTACCATCATGTTGGGCGATGACAGCTGCCCCAGAGTCGTGGGCTGCCTGGTATTCCATCCCTGTTCCCACATAAGGGGCTTTAGGGTCAATCAGAGGAACGGCCTGACGTTGCATGTTAGCTCCCATCAGAGCACGGTTGGAGTCATCGTTTTCAAGGAACGGAATACATGCTGTCGCCACAGCAACAACCTGCTTCGGAGACACATCAACGAAGTCAACAATGTCTGCTGGGAATTCTTGGTTGTTACCTTGATGACGTCCCATGACAACTTCTTCTGCAAAAGTATTGTCGTCATTGAGACGAGAATTAGCCTGCGCAACAGTGAACTCATCTTCTTCATCAGCTGTCAGCCAGAAGATATCATTGGTGACCTGACCAGTTGCACGGTCAACCTTACGATACGGTGTTTGGATAAAACCATAACGGTTAAGACGTCCAAACGAAGACAAGTTGTTGATCAACCCAATGTTTGGACCTTCTGGCGTCTCAATCGGACACATCCGACCATAGTGGGTGTAGTGTACGTCCCGTACCTCGTAACCCGCGCGGTCACGCGTCAAACCACCAGGACCAAGGGCTGATAGACGGCGTTTGTGGGAAAGTTCAGACAGCGGGTTATGCTGATCCATGAACTGTGAGAGCTGGGAAGAACCAAAGAACTCTTTGACCGCAGCGGTCACAGGGCGGATATTAATGATTTGTTGTGGTGTGAGAGCCTCGTTATCCTGAGCAGACATCCGCTCGCGCACATTGCGCTCCATCCGTGATAATCCGACACGGAACTGGTTCGCTAGGAGCTCACCAACCGCACGGATACGACGGTTACCCAAGTGGTCAATGTCGTCCACCTTGCCAATACCTTCTGCCAAGTTGAGGAAGTAACTCATCTCTGCTAAAATGTCTGCTGGGGTCAAGGCACGCACCTTGTCTTCTGGATTGGCGTTGCCGACAATCGTTACCACACGATCTGGATCAATAGGGGACACGACCTTGAATTTCTGTAAGAGGATCGGTTCAGTTAGCACAGCAAAATCATTTGGCGTATAGACAAATTTGTTAAGATCCCCATCCAAGTGTTCTGCGATACCATCGATCACCTCGCGGGTCATCAAGGTACCAGATGCCACCAAAATCTCCCCCGTTTCAGGGTCAACGAGGTTTTCAGCAATGACTTGGTTAAGCAAACGCGTCTTAACATTTAGCTTCTTGTTCATCTTGTAGCGACCAACAGCTGCCAAATCATAACGCTTGTAGTCAAAGAAGCGAGCAATTAAGAGAGCTCTTGAACTTTCAGCCGTTTTTGGTTCACCTGGACGTAGGCGCTCATAAATTTCTTTAAGCGCCTCTTCTGTACGAGCATCGGCTGGATTTTTATGGATATCTTTCTCAATCGTGTTACGAATTAAATCGCTGTCACCGAAAATGTCTATAATTTCATCATCACCAGAGAAGCCCAAAGCACGCACCAACGTCGTAAATGGAATCTTCCTTGTGCGGTCAATACGCGTATAGGCGATATCTTTAGAGTCAGTTTCTAGCTCCAACCAAGCCCCGCGGTTTGGAATAACTGTTGATCCGTAACCGACTTTCCCATTTTTGTCAACCTTGTCATTAAAGTAAACACCGGGTGACCGCACCAACTGAGAAACGATAATGCGCTCTGCACCATTGATGATAAAAGTCCCCATCTCGGTCATCAATGGGAATTCACCAAAGAAGACCTCTTGAGTCTTGATTTCGCCAGTTTCCTTGTTAATCAAACGGAAAGTCACATAGAGTGGTGCTGAATAGTTCGCATCGTGAGAGCGTGCCTCTTCCAAATTATATTTTGGAGTTTTCAGCTCATACCCAACAAACTCAAGCTCTATGGTGTCGGTAAAGTTAGATACTGGAAGCACATCTTCGAAGACTTCCTTCAAGCCCGTGTTTAAAAAGTCTTGAAAAGAATCTGTCTGAATTTCGATCAAATTAGGTAAGTCAAGTACTTCCTTGATGCGTGAAAAACTACGACGGGTCCGATGTTTCCCGTACTGAACGTTATGTCCTGCCAAGTTAAACTCCTTTGTACATAAGAATACGATGACCTGAACGGTCAAGTTTAGTTAACTGCATGATGGCGGTTTGACCGCCGCCTACGTCGCGTAGGTTATTTGCCGTGGTCGATGAAATGTCAGAATTTTTAAGTTTTAATGACAAAGCCATTTTTCCCTAAAAATAGGCACAAAAAGAGCAGCTAAATCTTGAAAAGCTCTGATTTAACTGCTGCTAGTCTTGATTGGACAAGATTTCAACCAAAACAAACGACAAATATCTTAAGAATTATAACATATTTATCTTTTTTTGGCAAATTTATTGACCTATAGTTGTTGCCTCAGTTTGCGGTTCTGGTGCTGAACTAGTGGCACTAGAGGATGTGCTTGGGGCACTGTTGCTGGACGCACTGCTAGGGCTCGGTGTCTGAACCCCTACAATAGCTGTCCAAGCCTGCTGGCGGTCGCTAGCTGACCCTCCCACCATAAAATCACTAGTGGTCACAGGTGCTCCGTTTTTAGCCCAGTAAGAAACCGTCGTCGCGCCTCCTACACTAATCTGTCGACCATTGACCATCACCGTGCCCGCTTGCATACCAGTGGAGGTAAGAACACTAGATGATATGGTCTCAGGCGCTAAATTGAATCGCTGTTCTAATCCTAAAATTGACGGATCCGCCTGATGGATGGCATTGACCAATCGAGCAACATAAGTATGAGTGTGGCGACCTGAAATATTGCTCATAGGTGAATTATCATCATGACCAGCCCATGTGCCCAGGGTAACTGCCGGTGTACCAACCATTAACCACGAATCCACATTCTCATCACTGGTACCTGTTTTGCCAATCCAGTCTCCGTTTGGCAATTGAGGGTTCAAAGCACCAATTTCACGGATAAATGCCGTTGTCGCACCAGATCTTAGCGGTCCACGTAAAAGATGGGTCATAATCCCTGCTCCAGCAGGGGAGAAAATTCGCTCACCTTTGTCGTCGTACTCATAGATTACCGTGCCATCGTTTGCTGTTATTTTTTGGACAACATGTTTCTTATGATAAATACCGCCATTAGCAAGCATCTGATAGCCATTGGTCTGTTGAGCAACACTCATTTCTGCACCACCACCAATCGGCAAACTCTCAATGCTGTAGTCATCAAATTCATAGCCCATCTTGCTCATGTAACCCTCAACATCAACACCCCGTTTCCTCAGGAGCTTATAGGTCCAAAAAGCAGGGATATTGTAAGACATGTCCAGAGCATTTTGTAAAGTGACAGCTGCTGTTCCTCTGCTACCCACATACAAAATCGGTTGACCACTAGAGAAATTAGCAGGATAGTTAGATAGCACACTGGCGCTACCAATCAATCCTTGATCAATAGCGATGCCGTAAGGGAGGAGTGATTTGATGGTTGAACCTGGTGACCGTTTCGTATCAAAGGCGTGATTGTTTTGGTTATCAGCGTAGTTACGACCACCAACAAAACCAAGTACCGCCCCAGTTCGATTGTCCATGAGGACATTGCCTGTTTCTACAAGCCCTGTCCCATCATCCAAGAGGTGTCCAAGATTAGCAACCGTGTCCTGCATGGCCTGATGAACCGTTTTATGAATCGTCGTTGTGACATGGTAGCCTCCTAAAGCCAATTCTTCTTTAGCTTTTTCACGGTAGGCAGTTTGCACAGCATCACTTGTTTTATCTAAATCAGAAACGTTATCCCGCTTGAGCAAATAGTCGTAAAGCAGGTCCTCAGCCTCTTCCATGACTGTATAGTAGAGAAAGCCGTGGTTGGTCTCCTCAATCGCCTCTGGCTTCTTGAAATCCTGAGTGATATCGTATGCCACATAATCATCATAAGCCGGTTTATCAATAACACCCGTACGGTACATATTGTAGAGCACATTTTTAGCTCGTTTGATTCCTATCGCCATATCATCGGGTGTCTTAAAATTGCCATCCGATGTGTAAGGGGAATACACAATCGGACTCTGTGGTAAGCCCGCCAAAAATGCCGCCTGAGGAATCGTCAAATCTTTAGCAGATACCCCAAAAATCCCCTGAGCAGCCTCCTCTATACCTGCAATATTTTGACCTCGGTTGTTACGACCAAATGGCGACACATTGAGATAATTCGTCAAAATAGTGTCCTTGTCCATATGGCGTTCCAACTCTAAGGCATAAATCATTTCTTGCGACTTCCGCTTAAAAGTTGGCACATCGCCCAAGACCTGTTGCTTAATCAACTGCTGGGTCAAGGTTGAGCCACCACTAGTCTCACCGATGCCCAAAATCGTCGTCAGCGCCGCCCTCAAAACTGCCTTTGGCAAAACACCTTTATGAGTTGCGAAATTTTCATCTTCTGTGGAGACAATAGCGTGTTTAATATTGTCAGAAATAGCAGAGCTCTCTACAGGCGTTCGCAATAAATCGGTATCAATCGCAGCAATCAAGCTACCATCAGAGTAGGTCAACTGCGAAATCCGTGTGAAGGACCCTACTTGCTTGACTAACTTTTGAACCTCTGGCACTTTGGCCTGATCAATCTGACTCGCCAGGTAACCAAATGCCGTACCAATCCCCATCATACCAAACAATAAGGCTATAATGTATAAAAAATGAGACAATATCCTAACGGTCTGTAAAACAACTGAACCAATATCCCAAATGGTCAACTCCGACCAGGCTTTCTTACGATGACTTTTTTTCATAACATACCTCGATTTATATTATATCAAAAAACTCATTAAACACCAAAAATTTGCTGAACATCTTATCATCATTCTAAGACCTACCTACCAAACTTAAAAATTAAATAAACGCCCTGTACAAACAGATGTTTATATGACTTGCTTCTGTAAATTATTGGCTGATTTGAATATCACATCAAGTTAACCATTTTTTGTAAACAGCTGCTTATTGGTTCGTAAAACCAGACTTTTCGATTGATTAAGAGCTGTTGCATTAACAGTGTCCATTACAGTATTTAACAGACACATGACAGAAAAATAGCAGAGCTTGTTTGAATTTTTTTAGGAAAAATAGTATAATGTTTGAAGCATAATTAAAGGGGATAATGAATGATTACAGCGATTGTATTTGATGTAGATGATACCATTTATGACCAGCAGGCTCCTTATCGGATTGCTATGGAAAAATGCTTCCCAAACTTTGATATGAGCCAGATAAAACCTGCTTATATCCGATTTAGGCACTATTCCGATATCGGTTTTCCTCGTGTGATGGCTGGAGAGTGGACTGTCGAATACTTCCGCTTCTGGCGCTGCAAGGAAACACTGTTAGAGTTTGGGCACCCTGAGATTGATGAAGCAACTGGTACACACTTTCAGGAAGTCTATGAGCGGGAGTTAGATAACATCACCATGCTGGACGAGATGCGTCTGACACTAGATTTTCTCAAGTCCAAAGGTGTGCCTATGGGCGTTATCACCAATGGCCCGACAGAACACCAACTGAAAAAAGTTAAGAAACTCGGACTTTATGACTACGTTGAGCCTAAGCGTGTTATCGTGAGTCAGGCGACTGGCTTTCAAAAGCCTGAGCGTGAGATTTTTAACCTAGCTGCTCAGCAATTTGGCTTCAACCCAGCAACCACTCTCTATGTTGGAGACTCCTATGACAATGATGTCATGGGAGCTCATAATGGGGGCTGGCGATCCATGTGGTTCAACCATCGTGGACGAACGTTAAAAAAGGGGACGACACCCGTTTTCGATTTAGAAATTGACAGTTTTGAACAACTTTATGGGGCAGTCAAAGTGCTGTTTGACTTGCCTGATAACAAATTTATCGTCGATGTCAACGATAAACGCAATCCAATTCTAGAGCTCGGTATCAACAACGGCCTGATGATGGCAGCTGAACGCCTGCTTGACAGCAATATGTCCATTGATAAGGTGGTTATCTTGCTAAGGCTGGACAAAAAGCAGGAGCGCATGCTCCGCATCAAGTACGGTCGATAAACAGTTGAATAGTCTATGCTAACATTAACATGAAGGAGATTGGGACAATAGTCTCGGTCTTTTCGTTTTAAGTTACAAAACACCTCAACCTATTTCAGCTAACAAGTACGACAACTACAGCGAACTTACTTTCCCAATTTACATCCACCAACTGCTATTCTTAGTTTGTTTATAAACTAACAACTCATCAGATTTTATTGTTCTGGCGATTTAGCCCTCTACTATAGTGATACTTTCCAGAAAATCCTTGACTTTTTTGTGAAATTGCGTGATAATAAGGTGATTGTAATTATTGTTAACTGATTAATTTTTGAACGAATGTAACAACATTCAACCTCTTTTATATAAGGAGATTAGTAATGATAATTATAGAAAATCTCACCGTTACTTACGACGGTGACCAACTGGTCTTAGACGGTCTAACGTGTCAGATTGACCAGCCTGGCATTATTGGGATTATCGGGCCTAATGGTGCCGGCAAATCAACACTGATGAAGGCCATTCTAGGCTTTGTCCCCTTTCAGGGGAATGTGGCGATTGACGGACAGACGGGGGTAGCTGCACGTGAAAAAATCGCCTATGTCGAACAGAAAAGTCACATTGATGTCACCTTTCCGATGACTGTTCGGGAATGTGTCTCACTGGGATTTTATAAAAAGTTAGGGTTATTCAACAACCTAACGATGTCACACTGGAAGAAAATTGATGACGTCCTCAGTCAAGTCGGTCTCACCGAACTGTCAAAGCGTCCTATTTCAGCTTTATCAGGCGGTCAGTTTCAACGAATGCTGATTGCGCGTTGTTTGGTACAGGAAGCAGACTTTATCCTCTTAGATGAACCCTTTGTTGGCATTGATTCAGTGAGCGAAGCCATTATCATCAAGCTCCTCAAGGAACTGAAAAACTCTGGCAAAACCATCTTGGTGGTTCATCATGACTTGAGTAAGGTCAAACAGTATTTCGACCATCTGCTTATTCTCAACAAAAAACTGGTGGCTTACGGTAAGGTGTCTGATGTATACACACCTGCTAATCTGCAAGCAGCTTATGGCGACCTTTTCTTCAGTCATGAGGAGGTGAGCCATGCTTAGTCGTTTTATCGAAGCTGTCGCTTCCTACCAGTTTTTGCAAAATGCCTTAATCACAGCTGTCATCATAGGAGCTGTGGCAGGTATTGTTGGCTGCTTTATCATCCTACGGTCCATGTCTTTAATGGGGGACGCTATCTCTCATGCCGTTCTGCCTGGAGTAGCCATTTCTTACCTACTAGGACTGAACTATTTAGTCGGAGCATTAGTGTTTGGCCTTTTAGCTTCCGTGCTCATCACCTTTGTTAAGGAGAATTCAACGCTCAAAGGTGATACAGCGATTGGGATTATCTTTTCAGCCTTTTTGGCTCTAGGGATTATCTTGATCAGTATCGCGAGAAGTTCAACAGATTTATCTCACATCCTATTTGGAAATGTCTTAGCGGTTCAGGATACTGACAAATGGGCAGTTATTATCGTTTCGCTAGCAGTCCTTGCCATCATCGTGGTTTTCTTCAAACCATTGAAATTGACCTCTTTCGACCCTATTTTGGCACAGTCTATGGGGATTAAGGTAAGTTTTTATCACTACTTACTCATGATTTGCCTAACCTTGGTGGCTGTGGTCGCCATGCAGAGTGTCGGTACTATTTTGATTGTTGCTTTGCTCATTACCCCCGCAGCAACAGCCTATTTATTTACGAACAGTCTCAAAAGCATGTTGCTTTTGTCTTCTATCTTGGGTATGTTCTCTTCTGCCTTAGGTATTTTTCTTGGTTATAGTTTTAACCTACCAGTTGGATCAAGTATTGTGCTAACTGCCACTTTAATTTTCATTACTTCTTTCTTTGTATCACCTAAACAAACACTTTTTAGAAAGAAAGAAAAGAACACATGAAAAAATTACTTGGATATCTTAGTCTAGCTTTTACCTTGCTTTTGGTGGCTTGCTCACCAAACACCGGGCAAACTCAATCAACTGATAGCGGTAAGCTAAAGGTTGTAGTGACCAATTCAATTTTAGCGGACATGACCAAAAATATCGCTGGAGATTTGGTTGATTTACACAGTATTGTTCCGATTGGACAAGACCCACACGAATACGAGCCTTTGGCAGCTGATATTCAAAAAACAGCTGATGCTGATGTCATCTTTTACAACGGTCTAAACCTTGAGACTGGTGGTGATGCGTGGTTTACTAAACTGATCAAAACTGCCAATAAGGTTGAAAATAAAGACTACTTTGCTGTTAGTGACGGCGTTAAGGTCATTTACCTTGAAGGGCAAAACCAACAAGGTAAAGAGGACCCACATGCTTGGCTCAATGTTGAAAATGGCATCATCTATGCTCAAAACATTGCTAAAACATTGATGGATAAGGATCCAAACAATAAAGAGGCTTACCAAAAGAATCTGGACACTTATGTCGCTAAGCTCTCAGAACTAGACAAGACTGCTAAAGCTGCTTTTGCTGCCATCCCAGCAGAGAAAAAACTTATCGTGACCAGCGAAGGTGCCTTTAAATACTTCTCAGCATCCTACAACGTCCCATCAGCTTATATCTGGGAAATCAATACTGAAGAAGAAGGAACACCAGAACAAATTACAACATTAGTGGAAACTCTTAGAAAATCAAAAGTACCATCCCTTTTCATCGAATCATCTGTTGACCGTCGTCCGATGGAGACTGTTTCTAAAGACACAGGTATCCCTATTCACTCTGAAATCTTCACAGATTCAGTAGCGGAAAAAGGTCAAGAAGGTGATTCTTACTACGCCATGATGAAATGGAATCTGGAAAAAATTGCGGAAGGTTTGGCAAAATAAGCTAGACGACTACAAATGGTTTACCGCAACCAGCAAAAAAAGATTGGGCTTACTTCCCCAATTCTATCTCTTACAACATTATTACAATCCTTTAAGGAGCAGGCTTCGTACCTGCTTTTTTTAGTTCATTAAATAATCATTTTTCTCACAAAAAAGAGGCTCTATAATTTCTGTAGTGGGTAAATCCACCATGGAGATTATAGAGCCTTTTGAGTGTAGAAAAAAGGTTCCATATGACCTACAATGAAAAGTGCTTAAACAACTCATTAGAAAGACACATATGGAACAGTTCAATTCTATCACAAACCTACTCGGAATTAAAGACCCTAATATCACTATTTTGGAGATTGTGGAGGCTGGGAGTCACAAAGAAGTCAGCGCTAAACTCGATTACCCTGCTCCAAAATGCCAACATTGCCAGGGACAGATGGTCAAGTACGACTTCCAGAACCTATCCAAAATACCTTATCTTGAGTGTGCTGGTGACAAGACACTCATTCGCTTGCGAAAGCGCCGCTTTCGTTGCTCAAATTACGGGAAAATGGCTGTCGCTGAAACGTCACTGGTCAAGTCAACCATCAAATTCCTGTCATTCTTAATCAGAAAATCGCCCAGAAACTAATTGAAAAGGTGGCCATGACGGCCATCGCTGAAAGCCTAGCCGTATCAACCTCAACGGTCATCCGAAAACTAAAGGAATTTCAGTTCAA